>JBKJVI010000025.1:0-2509 GCA_046590225.1 Gaiella sp.
CCGCCGCCGGAGGTGTGCGGGACGATGGGTGACAAGTACCTGGCTCATCTCTTCTTCGAGGAGCACGGCATCGCGAGCCCACGAACGTGGCTTCTCGCGGATCTCCCGGATGACCCGCCGTTTCCCGTGCTCGTGAAGATCCGTGATGGCTTCGGCTCCCGGCACATCTATCGCGCCAACGATGCGCGCGAGCTCGAGTTCTTCCTCGGTCACACGACCGTCGACTCGATGGTGCAGGAGCTGTGCCGGGGCGAGGAGTTCTCAATCGACGTCTTCTGTGACCTCGATGGCCGCTGCCTGAACGCGATCCCCCGCACGATGATCCAGTCGAAGGGGGGCGAGTCGATCAAAGGCATGTCGATCCAGGATCCGGAACTGATCGCGCACGGTGCGCGTGTTGCCGAGACGATCGGGATCGTCGGGCCGGCGAACATCCAATGCTTCCGGGAAGCCGATGGGTCGCTCCCGGTGACCGATGTGAACCCCCGTTTCGGTGGCGGGTTTCCGCTGCCTCTCGCTTCCGGCAGCCGCTATCCGGAGCTAGCGCTAGCGCTTGCGCGTGGCGAGCATCCCGAGCCAAGACTCGGCGACTTCCGCGCCGGCGTGGTGATGACGCGCTTCTTTTCGGACGTCTGCCTCGTTGACGATGGCGCCGGCGGCCTCCGTCCCGTCGACGCGGTGTAGACGGAGTGGATCGCTGGCTCAAGATCCTGCTCCTCGTCCTTGCCGGCATCGTGCTCGTGATCGGCGGCTTCGCGGGTGGGTATGTCGTTGCGAAGCAACAGGAGAGCGCTGATGTGCAGGGGAACTCGACGCAGGAGTTCATCGAGACGCAGGCCCCGAAACCGAAGCCCCCGCCGCTGCCAGGGATCGCCTGGCCGACATGGGGATTCGACGCGGTGCACAACCGCATCTCGCCCTACTCGCACCGTCCCCCCTTCCGAGTTGCGTGGGCGTTCGGTGCGCGACAACTCGTCGAGTTCCCGCCTGTGGTCGCGTACGGGCGGCTCTACTTCACGAACAACCCCGGCGTCACGTTTGCCGTTGATGCGACGACAGGGAAGGAGGCGTGGCGCCACCGGTCGGGTCGCTGTACCGCGGCGAGTCCTGCCGTCGACGACAAGCTGGTCTTTCAGGCCTTCCTAAACGGTCCTCCGTGCAACTCGAGCGCATCGCCCGACGTGCTCACGGGTCAGGTCGTTGCTTTCGACGCGCTCAGCGGGAAGGTGCGCTGGCGCACCGTTATCGGCCCGACTGAGTCATCACCGCTTGTCCACCAGGGACGCGTGTACGTCGGTGACTGGCGTGGGCGCGTCTATGCGCTGAACGAGAAGACGGGTCGCATCGTCTGGAGCTTCCGGACCGGCGGCAGGGTCAAGGGTGCGGTCGCCGCGCTCGGGAACCGCGTCTTCGTCGGCTCCTACGACGGGCGGCTCTACGCCCTCGACTCTCGCACCGGAGCACTGCAGTGGCGCTCGTCGTCCCAGAGCAGGTTGGGTGGCCTCGGTCGCTTCTACTCCACGCCGGCGGTCGCCTATGGCCGTGTCTTCATCGGCTCGACGGACGGGAAGGTGTACGCCTTTGGAGCCACGACCGGCGACCTACTCTGGTCGCGCTCGACGGGGGGTTACGTCTACTCCTCGCCCGCGGTGTGGGAGAAGCTTGTGCTCGTCGGCTCGTACTCGGGGAGCTTCTACGCGATCGATGCCGCCACCGGAGACGTCCGTTGGCGCTTCGCGGCGGGGGGGCGTATCTCGGGAGCAGCAACCGTGATGGCAGGGAATGTCTATTTCGCGACCCTCTCCCGGAGGACATTCGCGGTCAACGGTCGCACGGGACGGCAGGTGTGGTCATTCCCCGACGGGCAGTACTCACCGCTCGTCGCCGATGCCGATCGCGCCTATCTGATCGGCACCGCCCGGATCTACGCGCTTACCCAGAAGCGCTGACGCGCGGAACGACTCGTCTAGAGTTCAGGCGATGCGATATCTCGTCACCGGTGCGGCCGGGTTCATCGGCTCCCACCTCTCGGAGGCTCTCCGCGAGAACGGGCACGACGCGATCGGCCTCGACTGCTTCACGGACTACTACGATGTCGAATTGAAGGAAGAGAACGCTCGCGGATTGGACATCCGGCGCATCGACCTCGCGCGCGATCGCATCGATCTCGAAGGCCTCGACGGCGTCTTCCATCTCGCGGGCCAGCCGGGCGTCAGGAGCTTTGGGGACGTCTTCGAGACCTACCTCGTGCGCAACGTCCTCGCCTCCCAGCGCCTCTTCGAGGCCGCCGCGCGCGACGGGGTCAGGGTCGTGTTCGCGTCGTCTTCGTCTGTTTACGGCGACGCCGAGGCCTACCCGACGGCCGAGTCGGTTCCGCCACGCCCCGTGTCGCCCTACGGCATCACCAAGCTCACGTGCGAGCATCTCGCCCGTGCCACTGCGCGTAGCTTCGATCTGGACGTCGTGGTTCTGCGGTACTTCAACGCGTACGGCCCCCGCCAGCGACCGG
>JBKJVI010000076.1:0-13975 GCA_046590225.1 Gaiella sp.
GGCGAGGAGATCGCCGTCCTCGACGCGCCGACGATGCGGGAGTACTTCGAGCGCGGCAGCGCGGACGAGACCGGCGAGCGTGTGCCGCTCGCCGAGACACGGTTGCGCGCGCCGATCATTCCGAAGAAGTTTTTCCACACCGCCGGCAACTTCCGCGAGCACAAGACCGAGTCGGAGAACGTCAACTGGTCACACGACATTGCTCCGTGGATCAACTTCTTTCAGAACGTCGACGCGATCGTCGGTCCCGACGAGCCCGTGATCTACCCGGAACATCTCACCGAGGAGCTTGACTACGAGCTCGAGCTGGCCGTCGTGCTGAAGAAGTCGGGGAAGTGGTTCACGCCGGAGGAGGCGGTGGACTACATCGGCGGCTACGTCATCTTCAACGACCTCACTGCCCGCGACATCCAGCGCGGCGAGATGCGCTCCGGCGTCTTCTCGTTCTGCAAGGCGATCGATACGTTCTGCCCGCTCGGTCCCTGGATCGTCACGCCCGACGAGGTGCCCGATCCTCGCGATCTCCGCATGGAGCTCCGCGTCAACGGCGAGGTGCGCCAGGAGTCGCATTCCGGGAACATGTCGGTGACGATCCCGGAGATTCTCTCGAACTTCTCGGGGCTCGGGTACTCGGCCGGCGACGTCCTCTCGACCGGCACCGTCGCGGGCGTGGCCGGCTTCAAGTCACCCGAGGAGCGCGCGCTGCTCTACCTCAAGCCCGGCGACGTCGTCGAGGCCGAGATCGAGCGTATCGGCGTCTTGCGGAACCCGATCGTCTCCTGGCAGGAGGGACACGGGGCACCGCCGCTCCCGCGCGTCCGACCGTGGGGTGAAGGAGTCTAAACATGCGCTGGCCGCGCGACGATGCGAAGCTCGACCGCGTTCGCTCGCTCATGCGCGATCGCGGTCTCGACGCGCTCGTCGTCCGCGCCCCGGACAACGTCCTCTACCTGACGAACTTCTGGGGAATGAAGGGCTACGACGCCGTCGTCTTCCCCGTCGTCGGAGACCCGGTGCTCATCTGCCTGGAGCCGTCGCAGGCGGATGCAGCGCACATGGCCTGGACGACCGAGCTCCGGCTCTTTGCCGGCTACGACGAGAGCGATCCGCGGCCACCGTCCCTGCGGGCGCTCGAGATCGCAGCCGGGCTCGCGAAGGAGTATGAGGCGGTCGGAATCGAGCTCTCACTCGGCACGCAGGCTACCGACCGGATGGTGGGGGAGCCGACCACGTTCCCGAAGGCCTGGTTCGACGCCTTCCCGCGTGCGCAGGACGCGACGCCGCTCCTCAGCGACGCTCGGATGCTGAAGACGCCGCAGGAGATCGAGCGGATGCGGCTCGCAAACGACATCGCGGCGGCCGCCATGGAGCATGTGCAGGGAATGCTGCGGCCCGGAATGACCGAGGCGCAGGCGGCGGCGGAGTGGCTCTCGTTCGTCCACGGGGAGGGTACGGGCTGGGGCGGCAAGGTCGATCTCGCGCTCGGCTTCTCGCTCGTCTGGTCGGGCGACGGGATCCGCACGTTCACGGCGACCGCCGATCGGCAGGTCGTCGAGGGAGAGCCGACCCTGTTCGAGATCTGGGTGTGCGCAGACGGCTACTGGTGCGATCACACGAAGAACCTCGTGCCCGGTGATCTCTCGGAGCGCTACCGGGACCTCGAGGAGGGGCTGATGGGTGTCTACGACGACGCGGTGCAGTTCTGCGTGCCGGGGGCGAGCCTGCCCGAGCTCGATCGCCGGATGCGCAAGGGGATCGCGGCGCTCGGCTTCCCCGGCCAGCCCTCGCACCCGATCTGCCACGGCGTGGGTGCTCGTGCCCACGAGCCGCCGTACGCGCATCAGGCCGGTGGCGGTGTGGTCGAGGAGAGCATGATTCTTGCAATTGAACCAGGATGCTATTGGGAAGGTGGTGGGGGCTTGCGCGTCGAGGACAACTTCCTGATCACAGCGGATGGGGCCGAGAAGCTCTCGGGGTTCCCCGACGGGATCGTGCAGGCATGATCGATCGCAGCAAGATCTGGACCGGCGATCTGAACGAGAAGGCTCTCGAGCCGCAGCCGCACCGCACGATTGGCCTGTACGACACGACGCTGCGCGACGGCGAGCAATCCGTCGGCGTCGTCCTTTCGCCCGAGAACAAGCTCGAGATAGCGAAGGCGCTCGACGCCGCAGGCATCGATCGGATCGAAGCCGGCTTTCCCCGCGTCTCCGCCGACGACTGGCGGGCGGTCGAGCTCGTCAGCGCCGCAGGCCTGACGGCCGAGGTCTGGGGCTTCTCGCGCGCGGTGCAGGCGGACGTGGAGGCACTCGTGGAGCTCGGTGTCCCTGCGTCCGTGATCGAGAGCCCGATCTCCGACGCCAAGCTCGCGGCACTCGGCGTCTCGCGCGAGAAGATGCTTGACCGCATTCGCAGCGCTGTGTCATTCGCTTCCGGTGCCGGAATCAAGGTCGCGTTCTTCGGCGTCGACTCGTCTCGTGCGGATCTGGACTTCTACCGGCGCGCGTACGAGACGGCCGTCGAGGCGGGTGCGCAGGAGGTCGTCGTCGTCGACACGATCGGGATCGCGACACCCGAGGCGGCAGCGTTCCTCGTCGGCCAGACGGTCGACTGGCTCGGTGGCGAGATTCCCGTGCACTGGCACGGCCACGACGACTTCGGCCTCGGCACCGCGGCGGCGATCGCGGCAGTTCAGGCGGGCGCGACCTGGGTGCAGGGCACGATCAACGGCATGGGAGAAAGGGCAGGGAATGCCGACCTGATCGAGGTCGCGCTCGCGCTCGAGGCGCTCTACGGGATCCCAACGCGGCTCGACTTGACGCAGGCGCGGGCACTCTCACAGCTCGTGCAGGAGCGCGCCGGCACACCGCTCCCGTCGTGGAAGGCGGTCACCGGTGATGCGCTGTTCACGCGTGAGTCGGGCGCCGTGGCGGCGCAGTTCCACGATCCCCCGGCGATCGAGCCGTACAGCTCGGAGCTCGTCGGAGCGGCGCGTGGGATCGTGCTCGGAAAAAAGAGTGGCATCGACTCGGTGCGGATCGCTGCGGAGCGCCTCGCCATCGACCTACCGGAAGAGCGGCGGGCCGGTGTCCTCGCGGCAGTCAAGGAACGCGGTACGACAAAGCGTGGGCTCGTCACCGACGCGGAGTTCAGGGCGATCGCGGAGGCTGCAGATTGAGGCGTCGTTGACGCTGTCAGGCGCCCCGACTACGCTGGAGAACCCATCACTCAGAACGTAGAGGAGCGAGCATGTCCGAGCAGGATCGAGAATCAGCAGACCAGAGTCCCGAGAACGCATCCCCGTACGAGGCGCCGGTTGTAGAGGAGCTCGAGACGAGCGATGGCCCGGCAGTTACCGCTGCGGGGAAGTCCAAGTCCAGCTAAGGGGCCTCGTGGATCGGTCGCGCTTGGGGGCGCTCTCGCAGAGCGCCGCCGGGCGTGTCGCCTCCCGCCGGTTTGACCGAAACTTTAGGGTTCGGCGCGTCGCGCGGCGGCTCGGGATCTGGTCGCCACGGGGGCTCGCCATGCCCCCGGAGGTACCGGTAGGCGTCAAGCTGGAGTTGACGCACCTCTGCAACCTCAAGTGCCCGTTCTGTTACACGGACTCGCCGCGACACACGCGAGCCGGCTCGGCAGATCTCACCGATGACGAGTGGCGCGCTGTTGTCGCCGATGCGGTCGGGATCGGCGTCGTGGAGGCGGTCGTTACGGGCGGTGAGCCGCTGCTCCGGAAGGAGCTCGCACTCGAGATCGTCGCGACGCTCTCGGAGGCGGGTATGGGGTGCACGATGAACACGAACGGGTGGTTCGTCGACGACGACGTCGCGGATCGCCTCTCAGGGGTCGACGGTCTGCTCGTCAACATCTCACTCGATGGAGCAACTGCAGAACTCCACGACGGCGCGCGGGGTGGTGCGGGGAGCTGGGCGCGCGCCGTAGCGGCAGCGGATCGTCTCCTCTCGCGCGGTATCAGCGTGAGGATGATCCACGTCGTGACGCCGACAAACGTCGCCCATCTCGAGGATGTTCTCGAGCACGTTTGGCTGCTCGGCGTCCCCTCGATGCGCGTGACACGCGTCGGGATGGTCGGTGCGGCCGCGCGAGGCGGCGACTGGGATGTCGACTCGCGCGCGCTCTACTCCGCCGTCGAACGGTTCTACGATCGCAGAGGCCCCGGCATGCGTATCAACGTCAACACGGCGTCCGCAGCGAACCTCGCGGCAATCGAAGACGTCGCGCCTGCCGCTCTCCTCGTACGTCCGAGCGGGGCCGTGATGATCGACTCGCAGAAGCCGTTTCGCTATGGCACTGTGCCGGACGAGTCGTTGCAGCAGTGCTGGGATCGGATCTCCACGACCTGGCCGCATCCTGCCGTCGTCGAATGGGCGGAAGGGATCGCGAACTCGGCCGGGATCGGTCGCACCGAGCATGTTCCCTACCGCGACCAGGACGTGGAGATCGCGCGGGCGCCGCGAAAGGTCGTGACCCGACGGAGCGTCGACGAATCGAAGGTCACGGCTATCGCGTCGCCGATCGGGTGCGCACTGGACCTCGGGGCGGCGCGGGGGGTGGTGGTTGGCCTTGCTCTCGCGCGGAGGTATGCGCATACGCGTCTGCGTTACACGGGGAGCGGTCGCCGCGGGCGCTTCGTCAGGGTCGTGGGGGACGGCCGCACGTATCGGCTGAACCACACGGCAGCCCGGGTGATGGATGCCCTGAACGGCGGCACACCAGCAGCAGCCGTCGACGAGCTGGCGCAGGCGTATCCGGGGGTGGCGCGCCGCGCGCTCGAGGAGGACGTGCTGGCGAACGTCCGGCTCCTCGTCGCCCGGAAGGTGATCGAGCCTGTTCGACTCTGACGGGACACGGGGGCTCGGATAGCACGGGTGCGGTTGCTTCTCGTTGCGAGCTCTTCCTCGGTCGTCTCGATCGGGCTGACGCGCGCGGCCGTGAAGGGCGCGCAAGCCCGGAATGACGTCGAGATCGTCGCGGTCTGCGACACGGCGCGTGACGGGAGATCGCGTCTCGGTCAGATCGCCGAGGAAGCAGCGGCCGCACTGTTCAAGCCACTCTTCGGTCGTTCGCACTCCCCGCGCCGCGCGGCGTTGCTCCTGCGCGGGCTTCCGGGACCGGTTGTCGTCCCTCCTGGCGGAGATCCGAATGCACAAGAGCTCCTGGAGCTCGTACGGTCGACGTTCCGTCCGGACGCCTCGCTGTGGCTCGGTTGCACGGCAATCGCGCGCCCGATCCTGCTCGAGCTGATCCCGCGGAACGTCAACTACCACAATGGCGAGCTCCCGAGCCTGAGAGGGATCAACGCGACGGCGTGGTCCGTCTATCTCGGCCATCGGAGTACTGGCTTCTCGTTCCATGACATGGAGGAGACGGTGGATTCGGGGCCTGTTATCTGCCGCGGAGACATACCCATTACCGGCGGAGCGACCCCGCGTGACCTCGAGCGCGCGAAGATGGGCGCAGCGATCGCGGCGCTTCCCCGCGTGCTCGATGCCGTCGTTGCCGGGAAGCACGGAACGCCACAGACCGGAGCGCCCGGCTACTACGGGCTCCGGGAAGGTCGACAGATCATGTGGGTTCCGGACCCCGCCCAGATCACGTGGGCCGAGCTGACGCTGCGGCTTCGCGCCTTTGGGAGCGTCAGCCTCGGCCTTCCAGTCGGCGTGCTCGAGGTAACACGGGTGCGCCCCGTTACCGCTCGGCGAGACGGAGGCCGAACGTTCGTCACCGCGGACGGCGTCGTCGGAGAGGCGGACAGGTTCCGGCATCTGCCGTACGCGCTCTACCACGCCGCGCAGCGAACGAGCGCGCTCAGACGGGGACAAGCTCGATGAGCTCTCGCTCCGCCATCGCGGTCACGAACGCCGCTGCGTCCTCGAGGGCATCCTGTTCCGGAGCACCGAGGCGCTCGCGGAGCACCCGAGCAAGGTCAGAGACAGTGGTCGGGCCGCTCTCAAGAAGCTGCCACAGCACGGCCGCCGAGGAGTTGAGCCGCACGTACCTGCTGGTCTCGGGGTCGAGCACTACGACGTCCTCGAGCACGCTCTCGCTGATGAGGCCGTCATGGCGACGAAGCATCATGTCGGGCCCGAGCATCACGCGGCTACGGTAGCCAACGTGACGAGCTCCGGAACGCTCTTCGGCTACGCGGTCAACAGCGTGTTCGAGCATGAAAGCCTTTCTTCCGCCCCGGCTCGACGAGGGACGATCGAGATCGGCCGCCGCGAGTCCATCCCCCTAGAAGCAGCGCGCGTCACCCATCACCATGACGGCGGCGGGGCCGACGGCCTGACGATCGCACGCGACGCCGTCGGGAGGATCCTCCTCGACTGTTCCGGCGCCGGTGGGTTCCAGCTCGATGCCGGTGCACTTCGCGTGCTCGCCGACCGTCGTGAAGGAAGTGACGATCTGTGGGAGCATCGGCTCGTCACCGTCGCGATCCCACTCCTCCTTGCCGAACGCGGGGACGTTGCGATCCATGCGGCAGGAATCGCGTACAGGGGCAGAGCCGTCGCGTTCGCGGGAGCAAGCACTCGAGGCAAGTCGACGCTGGCGCTTGCAGCCGCCGAGTCTGGCCTCGGCGTGCTTGCCGATGACGGGGTCGTCCTCGAGCGAAGGGCCGGCGGAGACGCGATCGTGTGGCCCGGTCCGGCGAGCGCCCGGGTAGCCCGCGCAGGTCGACCGCGCAAGGAGGCGGTGGCGTTTGCGTCGGGGCCGCTCTTGCCGGTGCCCCTTGCCGCGATCGCCGTCCTTGGGCCGCTGGCCGACGACGGGCCGATGCTCGAGCGTGTCCCACCCACGCAGGCGGTGCCGGTGCTCGTGCCGTCGCTCGTCTTCTCGGGCACAGACACCGTGCAGCACGCCCTGCGCGACGCGGCGTGGCTGGCATCCACCTTCCCGATCTTTCGCTGCAGGATGCCGCAGGGAATCGAGCGCCTCCCCGCCGCCCTCGTCGAGGTACTCGAGCGAATCGTCAGCGCTGAGGACGCATGACACCGCGGAGTGCTCTCCCGGCGTGGCGGCCGAGTAACGCCGGCATTCCAGCTCCGTCTCCTCCAACCGTCCCCTCGAGCCCAGCTCGCGTCGGAACGGCCACGGCGCCAAGGTAGCGAAGTCGATCGAAGCCGCGAAGCGCGACGAGCCGGCCCACGTGCGGCGAGGCCGCGAGATCGAGTTCCTCGACGGCGCGAAGCGGGCCGTAGGGCGGCGGTGGGCCGGCCGGCAGCGGTCGATCGCGCTCGAGCCCCAGGTAATGGTCGACATAGTCGAGCGCGCGGTGGAAAACCCAGAGAAGGCCGCCCCCAATTGCCTCCCCGGTTTCGAAGGTCGCTCGCCACTCGTCGGCGCTGGCCGGTTCGGCCATCAGCCGAATGTCGTTGATCCAGGCGAGCCGTCGGGCACGGTCGCTGAGCAGGTGGACCGAGGCGATGAGGAGCTGATTCGTACGGGAGGGAGTGAGGATGGGCGTGCGACCCACGGGGATACGCTCCGCACCGCGGAGGAGGGTCGCGTGGCCGAGGGGCGAGCCCACGCGGTCGTCGCCGATTCTCCAGTGCAGCTCGACGTCGAGCGACGTCGCCCCTTGGTGGCGCTGGACATGGACGTCGTGGCCGAACCGCGCAGCGTAGCCCGGACGAAACTCCTCCACGATCTCGTAGCCCTCGGCTGCAAGGCCGGTTGCGACCGCGTCCAGGGCGGGTGCAGGGATCATGAGATCAAGGTCCGCATAAGGACGGAGCTTCCAGTCCGCGTAGAAGCGTTCACCGATCGCAGGTCCCTTGACGAAGATGGGCGTGACCCCCGTCGTTTCCGCGATCAGGGGTGCGATCCTGCTCGCCTCGCGCCGCAGCAACCCCGTGCGTGCCACTCGACGCAGGTGGCTGTTCGTGAGGGCGCGATGCGCCGCCTCGGTGAGCTGGAGACGGCCGCCGGAGGCCGCGTCCAGGACGTAGCCGACGACGTTATGGTGGATCGTGGCCTCGATGAAGCTCTCGGAATCATGGACGGTGACCTCCCGACGGCCGATCACTGCCGCGAGGAGGCGGACGTCGTCCGGGTACGGGAGCGCGTACAGCGTCCGACGAGGGCGCACCGTCAGGCCCCATGTGACGTCGAGCGCGGGGCGGTCGTTGTCTCGCGCGGCACGGATCGAGGCTAGCGCACGCCGGCGCAACACCTCGTCGGTTGACTGTCATGTCACCGGAGTGGGATACTGCGCGTGCCCATGACATGTCACAGAATCGAGCTCGTGTGATCGAGCGTGTCTGCGTGATTGGCGGCGGCGTAATCGGGAGCCTCTTCGCGGGGCACCTGTCGCAGGTCGCGGACGTCAGCGTTCTGACGCGACGGCAGGAGCACGCAGACGCTCTCAACGCGTCGGGGCTTCGGGTCAGCGGCCGCAGCGACGTGCACGGGTCGATCACCGCATCCAACGACCCGGCTGCGATCCCGCCATTCGACCTCGGCATCCTCGCAACCAAGGCTCCCGGGCTCGAGGATGCCGCCGCGACGCTCGAGGGCCATTTCGCGGATGCCACGATGATGACGACGCTGAACGGCCTGGGCGCCGAGGAGATCGTCCGCCGGCATGGAGAGTGGCCGATCATCTCCGCGGTCACCTTCATGAGCGGGACGCGTCACGAGGATACGCACGTCGAGTACATCCTCGACACCGAGACGTGGATCGGTCCCTACGAGGACACACCGTACGAGAGCGTCGAGCAGGCCGCCGCCCTGATCCGGGCGGCGGGGCTCAAGGTCGAGGCAATGCGGGATCTCCGTCCCGCGCAGTGGTCGAAGCTGATCTTCAACGCCACGGTGAACGCGGTAGCGGCGCTCACGGGGCTTCCACACGATCCGCGTTTCGCGGCCGAAGGAGAGCTCACCGACCTCGGCCACCTCGTTCACGACCTCGTCGACGAGGGCAAGGCGGTTGCGGCAGCGGCCGGGATCGAGCTCCATGACGACCCGTGGGAGATGAACGTCCACGCCACACAGCGTGGGGCGGCCCACTATCCATCGATGCTGGAAGACGTCGAAGCACATAGGCCCACCGAGATCGATCTCATCACCGGTGCGCTCGTGCGCGAGGCGGAACGTCACGGGGTCGACGTCCCGCTGCACAAAGCGCTGTACCGGCTCGTCAAGGCCAAGGAGGAGTCGTGGTCGTGACCCCGCCCGCAGGAACCATCCGTCAACCCGTACCCAGGAGGACGAAGTGACAGCCACGAAGAAGAAGGTAGGCGCGATTCTCGCAGTACTCACGGTGATCGTCGCGGCCGCCATCATGGTCGCCTCGACGGCGTCCGCGGCCGCACAGCCGATCGTGATCGGTTGGGCGTTCGACTCGAAGGGCGCAATGGCACCGTTCGACGGACCTGCACTCGCGGCGGCCCAGATCCGGGTCGGCCAGGTCAACGCCCGAGGCGGCGTCAAGGGACGCCCGCTCAAGATCGTCACATGTGACACCCAGGGCAACAAGCCGACGATTGCAAAGTCATGTGCCGCGAAGCTGATCGGTGCCAAGGCCGACATCATCTTCACAACCTGTGACGTCGACTTTGCCGCTCCTGTCGTCCAGGAGGCGATCAACGCCGGCAAGCTGACCGTTGCCCCGTGCATCGGCACCGACCAGATGGGCCCCAAGCGCTTCGGGCCGAAGGGGCGCCTTGCGTTCTCGTTCGGCAATATCGCGCAGGATGAAGGCTCCGCGATGGCGCAGTACGCCTACGCGAAGGGCTGGAGGACAGCGGCGCTCGCGACGGACACCGTGATCGTCTACTTCAAGGACGTCGTCAAGGCGTTCAAGGCGCGGTTCACGCAGCTAGGCGGCAAGGTCGTGGCGCAGGAGAGTTACCAGTCGCTCGGCAGCACGAGCCAGCAGAACGTGATTACCCGCCTCAACGGCAAGAAGGCCGACGTGATCGTGACGTCGACGGCCGGTGCATTCGGCGCACTGCCGCAGATCCTGGCGGGCCTTCGTTCGCTCGGGAACAACACGCCGATGCTCAACTCGTGGGCCGGAGACGGCACGTACTGGGTCACGAAGGAGCCCCCGGTGTCCAACTACTACTTCGTCACCTACGCCTCGATCTTCGGTGACGACCCGAACAAGGCCGTTACTGCGCTCGCAAAGAAGGTCAAGGCCGGAACGGGCGGATTCGTGACGGGCTCGGCCGCGATCGACGGCGTTGTCGTCGCGATCAACCGTGCCGGTGGCTCGACGAACGGTCTCGCACTCGCTGCGCAGCTCGAGAAGTTCAAGAAGGTCCCGACCCTGTCGGGCCTCGTCAGCTTCTCGCCGACGCTGCACTCGGTGTTCGGTCGTCAGTACCGCGTGATCAAGATCCAGGACAACAAGGCGAAGGTCGTCGGCTCGGTCACGGCGAAGGTCGTTCCGAAGATCTAGTCCGCTTGAGCGAGGATCAGCAACACCCGCGGGACGATCGGTGGCCCGGAGGAGTGCTCCGGGCCGCCGACGTGTCGCGCTCGTTCGAGGGCGTCCACGCGCTGCAAGGCGTCTCGCTCGAGATTCATCGTCACGAGGTCGTGGGGCTGATCGGCCCGAACGGAGCAGGCAAGTCGACCCTCGTGAACGTGCTTACCGGCTTCGATCGGCCGACGTCCGGCTCCGTCGAGCTCGACGGTAGGACGATCACTTCGTGGAGTGCCCACCGACGCGGCCGCAGCGGCCTTGCCCGCACGTTTCAGCACTCGCATGCGTTCCGGCAGCTCAGCGTGCGCGAGAACGTCGAGGTCGCGGCGCTCGGTGTGGGAGCGTCGCCGCGCCGCGCGCGGGCGACCGCGACCGAGATCCTCGGTCTGCTGGGCCTCGAGCGCTACGCGGAGGCACCTGCCGGGTCTCTCCCGCACGGCGACGAACGGCGTCTCGGTGTCGCCCGCGCGCTTGCGACGGACCCCCTCTTCGTCCTGATGGACGAGCCGGCCGCTGGGCTACCCGAGGCCGAGGTTCCCGAGTTTGCAGCCGTTATCCGCTCCGTCCGTGACGACCACAACGCAGGAGTTCTCCTGATCGATCACAACATGGCGCTGATCATGGAGGTGTGCGATCGGCTCCTCGTCCTCGACCAGGGACAGACGCTCGCCGAGGGGACGCCTGACGAGATCCGCGAGAACCTGGATGTGGTCGCTGCGTATCTCGGCGAGAGCGCCGTCCACGAGGTTGGCGCGTGACCGAGGCGATGCTCTCCGTCACCGGCCTCGACGTCGCATACGGTGGTATCGCGGCAGTGCGAAATCTCTCGTTCGACGTCGGCCGTGGCGAGATCGTCGGGCTGATCGGGCCAAACGGCGCCGGGAAGTCGACGACGCTGAATGCGATCATGGGCCTCATCACGCCTCGCCGCGGCGACATCAGGCTCGCCGGAACGTCCGTCGTCGGCCGCAAGCCCGAGGATGTGGCACGCAGCGGCATCGCACTCGTGCCGGAGGGAAGACGCATCTTTGCCGACCTGACGGTCGAGGAGAACCTGCGGCTCGGCTACGCCGCACGGCGCGATGGCGAATCGACGGAGGCCGATACGGAGGCCGTCTTCGAGCTGTTCCCGATCGTGAAGGAGTTTCGTTCCCGCCACGCCGGGGCTCTCTCGGGCGGGCAGCAGCAGCAGCTTGCGATCGCGAGGGCGCTCGTTGCACGACCCGACGTCCTGCTTCTCGATGAGCCGTCTCTCGGGCTCTCGCCGACGGTCGTCGACGTGGTCTTCGACGCGCTCGCACGCGTTCGTGAACGGGGGATCACCGTCCTGCTCGTCGAGCAACGCGCGCAGCGGACCGTCGCGCTCGCTGATCGAAGCTACGTGATCGCGAACGGTGAGCTCCGTCTGACCCTGACGCCTGCCGACGCGAACGACACGGCCAAGATGGTGGCGGCGTACCTCTCGTGACGCTCGGGTTCCTCAGCATCAGCTGGCAGGTAATCGTCGACTCGATCGGACTCGGCGCGGTGTACGCGCTCATGGCGGTTGGCATCGGCCTCGTCTTCGGTGTCCTGCGACTCGTCAACTTCGCCTACGGGCAACTCGTGATGGCCGGCGCCTACGCACTGGCGTTCGCGTCGCAATGGGATCTGCCGCTCGTCGTCGGCATCGCGTTCTGCTTCGCCGTCGTGATCGTCCTGTCCGTCCTCATGGACCTCGTCGTCTTCCGGCCACTGCGTGCCCAGTCGCCCGCGGTGATGCTCGTCGCCACCTTCGCGGTCGCCTTCCTGCTGCAGAGCATCGCGTTGCTCGCCTTTGGGCCACTCGGGAAGTCCGCCTCCTCACTCGGCTACCTGAATCGTCCTGTGACGATCGGAGACGTCGACATCCGCAAGATCACGATCGTCGCGATTATCGTCGCCGGCGTCTGCCTGCTGCTCCTCGTCGTCCTCCTCGAGCGCACGACGATGGGCCTCCACATGCGCGCAGCGGCGATGGACTTCCGCACGGCGCGCCTGCTCGGGGTGCGAGCAGACCGCGTGATCGGCTCGGCCGTGCTCATCTCGGCACTTCTCGCCGCCACCGTCAGCGTGATCCTGACAGTGCAGAACCCGCTCGTGACCCCCGACTTCGCCCTCCGTGACACGATCGTCGTTCTCGCGGGCGTCGTCGTCGGGGGCATGAATCGCCTTCTCACCGCAACGATGGGCGGATTCGCGATCGGGTTCGTCTCGGGGTTGCTTGGTGGCGCTCTCCCGTCAGATCAGAGCCAGTATCTGCCGTCGTTCCTGTTCGGTCTCGTCATCCTCGTCCTGCTCGTTCGGCCGAACGGTCTGTTCGCCCGTGGCCCGGGGCCGGTGGAGCGAGTATGAGCGGCCGGCAGCTGACTCAGGTCGCCGGCCCAGCGGGGCTCGTCGTCATCGCGGCGCTGCTCGGCAGTGTGGCGTCGAGCTCGACCGAGATCTACTTCATCAATGCGCTCGTCGCCGTCTCGATCGTCGTCGCGATCTACGTCTTCGTCGGCAACTCTGGCGTCGTCTCGTTCGGGCACATCAGCTTCGTTGCCGTCGGAGCCTGGACGGCGGGCGTGCTCTCGGTCCCCGTGTCCGAAAAGCCGGCGATCATGCAGTACCTCTTCCCGGTGCTCCGTGACCACACGATCGGCAACGTACCGTCCCTTCTTGCCGCGGCTGTGGTTGGCGGTGTGTACGCGCTGCTCGTCGGCCTGCCCCTCATGCGTCTCTCGGGCCTCGCGGCCGGCATCGCCACGTTCGGCGTGCTCGAAATCACACACAACCTCCTGCGCTACTACGAGAAGGTCGGACCGGGAACGAACACGTTCTCGTCCGTTCCCGAGACGACGGATCTGCTCCAGGCCGCAGTCGGAGCGCTCCTCGTCGTCGGCGTCGCCTTCGGGTATCAATCGAGCCGGTTCGGTCGCCTCCTACGTGCGTCGAGGGAGGACCCGGCCGCTGCACGCGCCGTCGGCGTCTCTGTCTACCAGCAGCGGCTGATCGCCTTCACGCTGTCGGGTGTGCTCGCGGGTTTCGCGGGCGGCCTCTACGTCCATCTTCTGCCCATCAACTCCGAGACCGTCTACCTCGATCTCACGTTCATCACCCTCGCCATGCTCGTGATCGGAGGGATGACGAGCCTCTGGGGCGCCGTCGTCGGCGCGCTCGCCGTCAGCGGGCTCGACTCCCTGCTCGCCGAGGCCGAGAACGGCCTCACCGTCGGCGGTCTCACGATCGACCTGCCGGGCGGTACGCGACTCGTGATCGTCGGCGCTCTGATGGCGCTCGTTCTCATCCTCCGACCCGGAGGAATCACCGGCGGTCGCGAATTCCGCCTTGATCATCTCCGTCGTTCGCGTCCTCCCACTCCGGAAGAGTTCACACCATGAGAATCTGCATTGTCGGCTGCGGCGCCGTCGGCTCGCTCTTTGCTGCCAACCTGGCGACCCTCGACGACGTCGAGGTGTGGGCGTTCGACCTGGATCAGGCCCACGTCGACGCCATCGAGCG
>JBKJVI010000181.1:0-13788 GCA_046590225.1 Gaiella sp.
GTCGATGCGTATCTCCAGCAGCGCTGGGAGTTCCACGCGACCTGTTACCGGGCGAGCGGCCGCCAGCGTCTCGTCGACGAAGTCGAGCAGCTGTTCTGGCGCTCCGATCGCTACAACCGGCTCGTACTCTCGACGGCCGAGCGCTTCCGCGAGTCTGTGGGTCGCTATCGCGAGCTTCTCGTCGCCTGCGAGGCCCGCGACGGCGCGCAGGCGGAAAGGTGCGTGCAGGACGGAATGCGCTGGGCCCTCGACCGCCTCGCGGGGACGCTTCCCTCGGAGGCGGACGAGTGAGCGCCATTCTCGATGTGAAGAGCGCTCTCCTCGAGGCACTCGGCGAGGATCGCGTCCGCGACGGCGACTCCGAGCGCGATCTCCACTCCTCCGATCTCAGCTTCCACGCACCGCACCGGCCCGATCTCGTCGTGTACCCGGGCTCGACCGAGCAGGTCTCGGTCGTGCTTGCGCTCGCGAATGAGCACCGGGTTCCCGTGACTCCCTTCGGGGTCGGCACGAGCCTCGAGGGCCATGTGATCCCGGTACACGGCGGGATCAGCCTCGACCTCTCGCGCCTCGACCGCATCCTCGACGTCTCGCCGGAGAACCTGACGGCGACCGTGCAGGCCGGCGTCACGCGACTCACGCTCGAGCGCGCTGTAGGCCAGCATGGCCTCTTCTTCCCCGTCGACCCGGGCGCTGACGCGACGCTTGGCGGAATGGCGGCGACGAACGCGGCCGGCACGACGACCGTGCGGTACGGCAAGACCCGCGCGAACGTGCTCGCGCTCGAGGCGGTGCTCGCAGACGGGCGGGTTATCCGCACCGGAACGAAGGCTGCGAAAACGTCGGCCGGCTACGACCTCACAGGCCTGCTCGTCGGCTCCGAGGGAACGCTCGCGGTGATCACTGAGGTGACGGTACGACTCCACGCGATTCCGGAGCAGGCCGTCGCGCTGCGCATCTCCTTCCCCGATATCGAGAGCGCGTGCCGAACGGCGGCGGGCGTCGTCGCTGCCGGGTCGGGAGTGACGCGCGTCGAATTTCTGGACGCGTGGATCGTCGCGGCGGTCAACGCCTATTCGGAGACGTCGTATCCCGAGGAGCCGTCCCTCTTCATCGAGGCATCGGGGAGCGAGGCGCTCGTGCTCGCCGATCTCGAGCTCGTGCAGGCGATCGCGACCGCCGAGGGCGCGACCGAGATCATCACGGAGCGCGACCCCGACGCTCGGGCACGTCTCTGGAAGGCGCGTCATGAGGCCGCGAACGCCACGGCGGCCGCGTTCCCGGGCACGAAGGAGCGGGCAACCGACGTCTGCGTGCCCCTCACCGAACTGGCCGGGGCGGCGCACTTCGCACGCGCCGAGATCGAGCGGCTGGGCCTGAACGCGGGGATCGTGGGCCACGCGGGCGACGGCAACCTGCACATCGCTGTTCAGGTCCACGCCTCGGAGATCGGTCTTTCGGAGGAGCTCGTTCACAACGTCGTCGACGATGCGCTCGCGCGCGGTGGCACCTGTACGGGGGAACACGGGATCGGTCTCGGCAAGATCGGAGCCCTCGAGCAGGAGCACGGCGACCTGATCCCTCTGATGCTCGCGATCAAGGCGAGCTTCGACCCGAACGGGATCCTCAACCCCGGCAAGGTGTTGCCGGCGACCCTTCCCACGGCATCGGGGTGAGGCTTCAGCCTCACCCGCCCACCCGCAGTTTCCGTCTCGGGATCGACATCGGCGGCACGTTCACCGATGTCGTGCTGCTCGGAGACAACGGCTCCGTGCGAACGAAGAAGGTGCTCTCGACCCCGGACGACTACGCCCTCGGTGTCGTCGGTGGTGCCGTCTCGCTCCTCGTCGAATGTAACGTCGCTCCTGCCGACGTGGCCGGCGTCGTGCACGCATCAACGGTTGCCTCGAACACGATCCTCGAGGGCCTCGGAGCACGCACGGCGCTGATCACGACGGAGGGATTCCGCGACGTCCTCGAGATGCGGCGGCTGCGGATCCCCGTTCTCTACGACATCCAGTACGAGGGCGCGAGGCCGCTCGTCCCACGGCGACTCCGGTACGAGGTACCCGAGCGTCTCGGCCCCCGGGGCGAGATCTGGCGGGAGCTCGACGAGAGCAAGGTCATAGAGGTCGCGCACGCGATCGCGGCAGCCGACATCGAGGCGGTGGCAATCGCGCTGATCCACGCCTACGCGAACGACACGCATGAACGTCGCGTCGAGGAGATCGTGCGGGCGATCGTGAGCGAGGACGTCTACATCACTCGCTCGTCCGAGATTCTCCCGGAGATCCGCGAGTACGAGCGCACGAGCACCGCGGTCGTCAACGCGTACGTCGGGCCAGCGATCACCCGCTACATCGCGTCCCTCGCGGCGCAGTTGCGCGGGGCGGGCATCACGGCACCGCTCGAGGTGATCCAGTCGGCGGGCGGGACGCTGACCCCGGAGATCGCGGAGCGCAAGCCCGCGCACCTCGTGGAGTCGGGCCCGGCGGCCGGGGTCATGGCCTGCGCCTATCTCGGCCGGCTGACCGGGCAGTCGCAGCTGATCTCGCTCGACATGGGCGGCACCACCGCGAAGGCGGCGATCGTCGAGGACGGCATGCCTGTGCGGACGAGCGAGTACGAGGTCGGCGCCGGGATCAACCTCAGCAGCAAGCTCGTGAAGGGCGGCGGCCACCCGATCAAGCTTCCTTTCATCGACGTGTCGGAGATCGGCGCCGGTGGCGGCAGCATCGTCAGCGTCGATCTGGTCGGCGCCGTCAGCGTCGGCCCCGTGAGCGCCGGGTCGATGCCGGGGCCGGTCTGTTACGGCCTCGGCGGGCTCGATCCGACGCTCACCGACGCGCTTCTCGCCCTCGGCTATCTGAACGAGACACAGCTAGGCGATGGCGCGATCACGCTAAACCCGTCGGCGTCGCGCGAGGCGCTCGACCGGGTCGTCGCGGCCCCGCTGTCCCGATCGGTCGAGGAGGCCGCCCACGGGATCCTGCAGCTCGCGGTCGCGACGATGACGCGCGCCGTCAAGGCAGTGACGACATATCGCGGCCGTGACCCTCGTGACTTCACGCTCTGCGCGTTCGGGGGCAACGGGCCGCTCACCGGGGTCGAGATCGCACGGGCTCTGCAGATCCGCAGGGTGTTGATACCCCCGGCCCCGGGCGTCTTCAGCGCGCTCGGCCTTCTCTTCTCCGACACCGAGCACGAGACCGTGCGCACGCTCATGCTGCGGGGAGCCGAGGTTACCCCGCATGCCCTCGAGAGCTCCTTTGCCGCGATCGAGGCGGAAGCGACCGCGAGCCTCGTGGCGACCGACGGGGCCACGGTCACCGTCGTCCGGTACGCAGACGTGCGGTACGCGGGCCAGGCCTACGAGCTGCCCGTTCAGGTCGCTGCGGGAACCGTGAGCATCGACCGGCTGACGGCGGATTTCGTTGCGGAGCACATCAGAACGTACGGGCACGGATCCGCCGACGACCCGCTCGACGTCGTCTCCGTGCGGGCGCTCGCCCGGATCGAGCGGACGACGTCCCGAAAGTACGATCCGGTTGCCGCGATCCGCGCTCTCCCCCCACTCGAGACCGTCCGACGGGCCTACTTCGGTCCGGGCGTCGGCCGCATCGAGACCCCGGTGTGCAACCGTGCCGGTCTCCTCTCAGGCGAGCTTCGCGGCCCCCTCCTGATCGACGAGATCGACTCCACGTGCGTCGTGCCGCCGGGGTGCGTCGCCCGGCTCGACGCCCACGGCAACATCGAGGTCGAGTTCGATGGCTGACCCATCCCTCCGCTCGCCCATCGACCCGATCACGCTCGAGGTGATCAAGAACGCCCTCTCCTCGACGGCCGACGAGATGGCGCTCGTGATCATGCGCAGCGCCTATTCCCCGGTCGTCCGCGACACGATGGACTACTCGACGGCCCTCTGCGACCGCAACGGCCGTGTCGTCGCACAGGGACTCACCCTCGCGGTGCAGCTCGGCACGTTCCCCACGGTGATGGCGTACGTGCTCGAGGAGTTCGGTTCGACGGCGAAACCGGGCGACGTGTACATCGCGAATGACCCGTACGGCTGCGGCGGCCAGCACCTGCCCGATCTCTACGTGATCCAGCCGATCTTCGTCGGGGGCGAGCTCGAGGGCTACGCGGCGACGATGGCTCATCACTCCGACGTCGGCGGTATCGCACCCGGCAGCGTCGCCGTGCACGCGACCGAGATCTACCAGGAGGGCCTCCGCATCCCGCTCTCGAAGCTCCACGACGGCGGAGTCGAGAACACAACGCTGCTTCGGCTGATCGAGGCGAACACGCGACAGCCGATCCACGTGCTCGGCGATCTCCGTGCTCAGCTGGCGGCGTGCCGCGTCGGCGAGCGAGGCCTCACGGCGCTGCTCGAGCGCTACGGCCCCGACGCACACGTCTACATGGACGAGCTGCAGCGCATCGCAGAGAAGATGATGCGTGCCGAGCTCGCGAAGCTGCCCGACGGCATTCACACGTTCACCGACTACATCGACGGCGTCGGCGAGCATCCGACTCCGATCCCGATCTGCGTGCGAGTCGAGATCGCGAGGGACGAGGTGCTGATCAGCTTCGAGGGGACGTCCCCCCAGATCGACGCGAGCGTGAATTGCCCGGTCGGCATGGTGCGTGCGGCGTGCTACTGCGCGATTCGCGGGATCGTGGGCGGGGAGATCCCGAACTGCGAGGGCTACATGACGCCGATCCGCATCGACGCTCCCGCGGGTACCGTCGTCAACCCCGTGCTCCCTGCAGCGTGCGGAGCCCGCGGCGTCATCGGCTACCGCGTCTACGACGCCCTCATGGGAGCGCTTGCGCCACTCATCCCCGATCGCGTGCTCGCGGCCGGAGAGGGCGGGCCGACACTGATCGCGTTCGGTGGCTACGACGAGAAGCGTCGACCGTTCGGGACGACCGAGGTCCTCGTCGGCACGTGGGGCGCGCGTGCCACGAGGGACGGCCTCGAGGGCGTCTCGAACCCGCTCGCCAACCTGGGCAATCAGCCCGTCGAGTTGCTCGAGGCGGACATCCCGATCGAGGTCGTGCAGTACGGCCTGGTACCCGACTCCGGAGGTCCGGGTCGCCAGCGCGGTGGCCTTGCCTACGTGCGCTCCTTCCGGGTGCGGACGCCGAAGGCGACGCTGACGATCCGCACCGACCGCCGCGATCATCCGCCGTACGGGCTCGAAGGAGGACACCCCGGCGCCCCGTCGAGGAATGTCGTCGATTCGGCAGTCGGGAGCCGGGAGCTGCCGACGATGCCCATGGAGGCCTCGCAGCTCGTCGAGGGAGACCGGTTCACTCACGTCGCGGCAGGCGGCGGCGGCTTCGGCCCTCCCTTCGACCGCGACGCCCAGGCCGTGCTCGACGACGTGCTCGACGGGAAGGTGTCGCTCGCCGCCGCCCGGGAGAAGTACGGCGTCGTGATCGAGGATGGCCGGGTCGATGTCGATGCGACGGCAGCCGTCCGGAGTGCCGGGTGAGCGTCGACCTCGCAATCAGGAATGGCGTCGTCATCGACGGCACGGGTGGAGAGCCCCTGAGCGCGGACGTCGCCGTGAAGGGCGACCGCATCGTCGCGATCGGCGACGTGTCCGAGGCTGCGAGCGAGATCGACGCAGCCGGCATGGTCGTCGCCCCTGGCTTCATCGACATCCACAGCCACTCCGATTTCACGCTCCTCGTCGACCCGAGGGCCGCGAGCGCTGTCCATCAGGGGGTGACGCTCGAGGTCGTCGGGAACTGCGGCTTCGGATGCTTTCCGCTCCTCAACAAGGAGCTCGCGCCGAAGGCGATCTACGGGCACTCGACGGACGTGCCGCTGACCTGGACGGGGGCGGCGGGCTACTTCGAGCGACTCGAGGAGGCAGGACCTGCGATCAACGTCGCGAGCTTGGCGCCGAACGGGCAGATCAGGCTGTCCGTCGTTGGCCTTGCCGACCGCCCCGCTCGCCCCGACGAGCTGGCGCAGATGCGGTATCTCCTCGACGAGGCGCTCGAGCAGGGAGCGTGGGGCTACTCGACCGGGCTCGAGTATGCGGCGGAGCGCGGCGCCGACGAGGACGAGCTCGTCTCGATGTGCGCGGTGTGCGGCGGACGCCACGCGATCTACGCAACGCACACGCGTCGGCGCGACGAGGGCGCCGACGAGGCGGTGGCCGAGGCGCTCCGCACAGCCGAGCGATCCGGCGTGCGACTGCAGGTCTCCCACCTCGTGCCTCGTAACGGGATCGACTCGGCGCGCCGCTGCCTGGAGCTCGTCGAGGGAGCCGCCGGGCGCGGCATGGACATCGCCTTCGACATGCACACGCGCCTCTACGGGACGACGTTCCTGCTCACCGCCCTGCCGCCGTGGGCACTCGAGGATCCCGCACGGTTTCGCGAGATCCTCGGTAGTAAGGAGCAGCGGCGGGCGATGCGAGACTACGAGAGCATCCTCAGCGCGGGTGGCGACTGGAGCCGGATCGTTCTGCTCGACAACGCGGTGTGGCCCGACTATGCCCGCCGCGACGTCGCCTCGATTGCGGCGGAGCGGGGACAGGATCCGCTCGACGCCGTCTACGACTTGCTCCTCGGGTGCGCTGACGACCCGGGGCAGTTGATGGTGATCATCCATGCCTACACCGAAGAGCAGCAGCGTGAGGCATTTGCGCATCCTCTGTGTGTCCCCGGCTCGGACGCAACGACGATGGCACCGACCGGACCGCTCGCAGGGAAGATCTTCCACGGCGCCTACACGTGGGCCGCGTGGTACCTCCGCTTCTGCGTTCAGCAGGAGAGGGTGCTGACCTTGCCGGAGGCGATCCATCGACTCACGCTGCAGCCGGCGGAGCGGATCGGCATTCCCGATCGGGGCGTCCTGCGGGTTGGCGCCCACGCCGATGTCGTCGTCTTCGACCCGCTCGCGTTCAGGGAGGAAGGGACGACGTTCGATCCGAGCAGGCTCGCGACCGGGATGGACACGGTGATCGTGAACGGCACAGTCACGTTGAGCGGCGGCGAGCTGACGGGGTCCCACAACGGGCACGTGTTGCGGCGGCTCTGACGGTGGCGCGCGGTGGCTCGCCAAGTGCCGAGAGGGGCGATAGCGAATCGGAAGAGAGCCTAGGAACCCTGGACTCTCTTCCGATCTCGACTCTTACATCGCGCTCTTGATCTGGCCGCGGATCTCTCCGCCGGGATTCTTGGCCGTGTGGACGTTCACGTAGTCCTTCCGATTCTGGAGCGCGGTGATCTCCGCCGGCGTCAACGTGAGAGTCCCGGTCGCACCCGACGTACACGGGCCGCACAGCGCCCTTACCACGGGGCCGGCCTTGCCTTTGACGCCGCTATGGATGTGCGCTGCGCCTGCCGCACCGGTCAGGTGCGTGAACGTCAGCTTCCAGGTCAGGGTGGTTCCCCTCAGCGTCGCCGTGAACCGACCGGATGCGCCAATCTTCGTACCCTTCGGACGAGGCACTTCCTGGCCGATGTTGAGGGCAGCACTAAACTTCGTCGTCTTTGCATGTGCGCTGCTACCTGCTGCGGCCAACGACGCGGCCACAAGCACCGACGCAACAACAGCGATCATCACGATCAGCAATCTCTTCATTTCAGACCCCTTCCGTTGAGTTCACCGGGTGTGCCCGACTATTGACCTTTTGCTAGACAGTTCGCACGGGAGGCCAAACCGGTTTGCCGGACGCTTCGATTTTAGAGATACCCCGCTTTCGGCCCAGCCACACCTATTGGCGCAAGGCCGGGCCTGTAGCCTCCCGGGCGTACGACCACGCCCAAACGACGAGCGGTGAGCGGCGGCGAGTTCGCGCTCGAATAGCGCCCGTACCTGTCCCGTCGATCGCGCCGAGGGAAGTACGGATCGGATCGAGCGATCAGCGCATGGCCATCCGGGAGCTGATCACGAGCTCGGCCGCCTCGTGCGCGTCACCGTGCCCGGTTACCGCCGGGATGAAGTGGCGGCGGTCGAGCGAGAGAAGAACGACTGCCGAGGAAGCGGTCACGGTCGCCGTCCGCGGGACGTCGCGAAGGAGCGCGATCTCGCCGAAGCTTCCGCCGGGGCCGATCTCGGCGACGTGCGCTCCGTCCCGCGATACCGCAAGCGTCCCACTCTCGACGACGTAGAAGCGGTCGCCTTCGTCGCCTTCGCGCACCGCGGTCTCCCCAGGCTTCAGCTCGACGGTAACGAGCGCGCGGGCGAGCCGCTCGATGATCCGCTCGGGCAGCGGAGCGAGCATGGGGATTCCCCGCAGGAGGTCGATCCCGACAGGGGCGAGCGTCGTGCGGTCGATGGAGAGAAGCCTGGGAAGCGCGAGGAGCGCGACCGCGCTGACGGAGGCGCCGATCACGAGGAGACCGACCCGGAGCCCGGCCGTGGAGATGAGGATCGGCATCAGTAGAGCTCCCAGCGCCATTGCTCCGATCAGCGAGCTCTCGAGCGCGCCGAAGACGCGACCCATGACGTCGTCCGGAACGACGCGTTGGAGAATCGTGTAGACGTTGATGTCCACGAGCGAGTTCGCGAGCCCGATGAGCAGAAGCGCGATGATCGCGCTCGGCAGCGTCGGCCAGGCGGCGATCAGCAGCAACGGCCCGGCCCAGAGGAAGACGCCGAGCGCGAAGTCGAACGCAAGGCGGCCGCGCTGCGCGAGCACGAGCGCGACGAATCCGCCGACGAGCCCGCCGATCCCGAGCGTCGCGTCGAGGTAGCCGACGCCTGCCTTTCCGAGGTCGAGCATGTCGAGAGCGACCGCGACAATGAAGACGGCCGATGCGCCCGCAACGACGCACTGGGCGGAGTAGAGCCCCACGAGCGCGCGTAAATCGGGCGAGCGCAGAATGGTTGCGAATCCCGCCGCGGCCTCGCGCACGAACCCGACCGACGGCGCGTCGTCGGTCTCGTCAGGAGCTCCGACCTCCGAGGCCGGTTCGGCGATCGGCTGGATTCGGAGAATGAGCGCAGCCGACCAGACGAACGTCGCGGCGTTGAACAGGTAGACGACCGGGATGTCGGCGACGGCGAGCAACAGTCCCCCGAGAGCCGGGCCGGCGAAGAAACCGACGCTCTCGATCGTGCTCGAGGCCACGTTTGCGGCGGTGAGCTCTCCCGAGTCACGGGCGAGTCGGGGAAGGAGCGCCGCCTGAGCTGGACGAAACGGTGTCCCGGCGAGTGATGTGATGATCGCGAGCCCGTAGACGAGCAGTGCGGGGCCGTCGGAGAAAATCACACCGGCCGCGACGACGACGAGCATCGCACGCGTGACGTCTGCCGAGATCATGACCATCTTCCGGGGTAGCCGGTCGGCGAGCGTCGCCGTGAAGGGGGTGACGAGCGCCATCGAGAGGTAGCGCACGACAGCGAGGACGCCGACTGCCGTCGGGCCGCCCTCACCGTAGGCGTACACGGCGACGGCGACGGCGTACGCCCAGTCGCCTACGACCGACCCGGCGAACGCGAGCTCGAGACGCCGGAGCGAAGGGTTGCGGAAGACGTCGGTGAGCGCGCGCAACGACGCCCTCAGGTTGTCACCCGCTCCGCTCAGATCTCAGCGCCCCTCGACATGTCGCGTCTACTCCATCACACCCGGAGCGACAGCGCGCGAGTTCGGGGGCAGGAAGGCTCGCGAGGCGGCCGGCGAGACCCAAGGCGTCGAGCAGCACCATCAGAACGCCGCCGACCTCGCGCCCTCGCAGCCGGGGCGGGAACGCAGAGGTGGTGTGTTCATCGCACAGACCCCTGAACGTGACCGCGTGCCTTGATAACAGTTGTGGAGGCGACGAAAGGGCCGGAGAGCGTCGCCCTCCGGCCCCTTCGTCGCCTATGGGCGCTCGACGACGCCGCAGGCCAGGCGCGAGCCCGCGTCGCCGGTCGCGAGCGTGGCGGCATCTGGCCCGCCCGCCGAGTAGCGGCTCGGAATGTGAGCGAGGTTGTCGCGTCCGACGTGGACGATGATCGCGCTCCCGTCCGTGTCGAGCAGGTCGGCAACGGCGAAGCGGTCGGTCTGCAGCTCGAGCCAGCCGCGGCCGTCCCGGTCGACCCAGAGCGGCGAGAGATCGCCGGCATGCGAGCCGTGCCCGGTGCTGCCGGGGTTGAAGTGGCCGCCGGCGGTCGTGAACGGCGGTTCACACTTCCCAACCGAGTGGACGTGGAAGCCGTGGAACCCCTCCGAGAGGTACGAGGCCGACACCCGGATCGAGAGCTTGCCGTTCGCGCGGGGCAGGAACCAGACGGAGCCGAGCCGGTTGCCGCTCGCATCCTGCAGTCGGGCGACGGCGCTACCAGGGGGTGCGCTCTTTCGAGCGGAGGCTGCGCCCGCGAGGGCGGCGACCGTGACGAGGCCGAGAACCAGGACGAGAGCGGCTGTGAGAGTACGGTGTCGAAGCACGACTTCTCCTTTTCCTTGCGGGTTGATGTAGTGATGCGGCCGAGCTACCGCGATGGCTGGCCGGCACCCTCCTTCGTGCTTGCTGAGCGCTGTGGACTCGGCCGGATCCACGCGCTGAGGCGTCGACGGCCAGGGTCGCGGCTCCCGTACAGAAAGCCTGCAACCCCCAGGGCAACGACCAGCCACCACCTCCGTCCCGCGGCAGCGCCGTCATCGAAGAGCGACAAGCTCTCGGGCAGCAGCCACGCCGCGCCGAAGAGCGCGAGCAGCGCCGAGGCGGCCGCGACGCCGTCGAAGGAAGCCGCGACGGCAAGCGTCACGGCGACCATGGCCAGGAGCTCCAGAGTCGGTCGCGAGTGCTCCACGGCATTGCTGTACCAGAGCAGCGCCGCCCACGATACCGCCACCAGGGGGAGGGCGAAGCCGAGCCGAACCGTGCGCCTGAACAAAAGAGGCGAAGGCACGCCCGCGACGGTTGCGACGGCATCGTCCTCGAGCACGAAGGCGGTGCCGAGGCAGATCACGAGTGCGGCGAAACGAAAGCCCAGAGTCCCTGGTCCCCACAGCTCGAGAAGGCCCACGCCGACGAGGGCCGAGAGAGGAATCGGCACCCATCGCGTCGCGCGCGGAAGCGCTGGCAGAAGGAGTGCCGCCTGTCGGAGCCTCGTCATGGCAGCTGGAGCAGCCCCGCGCCGACGGCCAGCGCCACGCCGGCGGCGGCGCCGATCCCGAGCGACCGACGCCGGCCATGGCCAAGCAGCGCGACGGTTGCGAGCACGCTTGCAATACCGACGAGGTAGAGCGCATGAAGGCCCGCCCGCCCCGTCGCGAAGCCGTTAACGAAGCCGAGCTCCTCCGTGGGGAACAGCCGGTAGTCGACCCACGGCCCGAGCCACCGTAGGCGAGGGACTGCGTGGACGTAGACGTCGTAGCTTCCGTTGGGGCCGGCGCCGGTGGAGCCCGAGAGTCCGCCGAGCAACCAGAGCAGCATGATCGGTGCGATGAAGGCCACCGCGAGTACCGGGACGAAGCGCGCGAGCAGGAGTCCGAGAGTGCCGTATACGAGGACGATCGCTGGTCCCTGAGCGAGCTCGAGCACGTTCGGGACTCCGCGAGGCGGCAGCGTGGTATCGCCGAACTCCAGATCGCGAACGACCGCGAGCGGCAGGGCTGCGACGGCAACGACGGCTCCCGCGACGGCCACCGGCCAGGCAAGCGAGACGAGCCCGGCCCACGTGGAGACCTCGGCCCGGGTGGGTGTCGCGGCGTACAGTTCCGTTGTACCGTGGCGGGCCGGCCGGGTGCCGGCCAGGTAGACGCCGATCAGCGTGCCGGAGGCGAGCGGGACGAGTGCGATCCCGGTGAGCAGCTCGTACGACGTGAACCCCCACACGAGCTCTCTGCTCATGACGATCAGGGCAACGCTGAACACGAGCCCGATCAAGAACGCTGCACTCCGCAGCAGGCGCCACCCCTCGACCTGGGCGAGCGACCACACCGTCGCCGAACCGCGATCACGGGCGCGCCCGGTCGCGCCCGCCTGTCGTTCGGCGACCGCACTCACGCCGCACGTTCCTCGTCCGGCAGCTTGCCGACGAGAAGGAGATAGCTGTCCTCGAGCGTCGGCTCGACGAGCTCGGCCCCCGCAGGAGCCACTCCGATGTGACGGTGGCGGCCCTCGCCCGTCCGCCAGGACAGGCGAGCGTCACCGACGCGGTCGTCGGCGAGCCAGACCCGCCCTCGCGCGAGCTCGATCAGCTCGCGTGGGGACCCGTCGAAGATCGTGACGCCCTTGTCCATGACCACGACCTTCTGGCAGAGCGCTGCGACGTCCTCGGTCTGGTGTGTCGAGAGAACGACCGTGCGCCTCTGAGCCAGTTCGGAGAGCAGCTCGCGGAAGCGGAGCCTCAGCTCGGGATCGAGACCGGCCGTCGGCTCGTCGAGGACAAGCAGCTCCGGAGCGCCAAGCAGGGACTGCGCGAGCGCGACACGCCGGCGCATCCCGCCAGACAACATCTTGATGCGCCGATGCATCACATCGCCGAGGTCGACGAGCTCGAGCACTCGCCTGACCTCGTCATGGCGCGCACGCCGATCGGTCATCTCCTTGAGGATCGCGACGTAGTCGACGAACTCGAACGCGGTGAAGTTTCGATGGAAGCCCGGTTCCTGTGGCATGTAGCCGAGGCGCCGACGGATCTCGAGGCGCTCTCCGGTGTCGGACGGATCACGCCCGAGTAAGCGTAAACGGCCGACATCCGGGGCGAGCACGGTCGCTAGCAGCCGCAGCAGGGTCGTCTTTCCGGCTCCGTTCGGGCCGAGCAGCCCCGTGATCCCGGGGGCAGCGTCGAAGCTCGCTCCCGCGAGCGCGTTCGTACGCCCGAACCGCTTCCGCACCCCAAGGACTTCCACGGTCGTCATGGTCATGCGCCCCCCCCAGTCTCGAACATCTCTCGACGCCGCACGATCACGAGCAACGCAACGATCGCGCCGAGGAGCAGCGCGACCTGCGTGGGCATCCGGAACGCCGCAAAGCCGTCATCTGCGGCGGTGTCGGCCAGCACGACCACCGCAATCCAGCAGACCGCCACCGCCACGAACGCCCGGAGCGGCTGCACGTACGTCGCGAGCGCGAGGCTGACAAGCGTCAGCCCGAGTGCAGGCACGAGCCATGCGGCGGTGCGCCAGCCGAGCTGGGGAAGGGCGGTGGCCGCAAGGGCGGAGACCGCTGTCGTGCTCAGCAGCACTGCGATCGCCCGGATCAGGAGCAGCTCGAAGCTCCGCATCGACGAGGCGAGACCGATCTCGTAGGTCGGATCGACTCCTGGGCCGAACGCAGCCGCAATGCCCGCCAACGGCAGAAGCGGCGCCAGGGCGAGAAACAGCACGAGGCCGTCGCCGCCCGCATGAGCGGCAGCGACGGCAAACGCCAACGACACAGCAACTCCGGCGAGCCACGAAAGTGTCAGCGACGGCGTCGCAGCGAGCAGCCTGGCGACATGGTCCGGTGCCCCGAGGTACGTGAGCGTCGTCTCGACGAAACCGCGGCGGGGGCAGTCGACGCGCTCTTGCACGTCGCTCCAGACGTGCGCCAGACGCTCCCAGTCGGCGATCACCGCGATCTGTTCGCGACACGAGGCGCACCCGATCAAGTGCGCCTCGACCGAAAAGGCGGCAGCACGGTCGAGTCTGCTCTCGACATATGCCTCGAGCAGCGCGGTCTCGGCGTGCCAGCTCATGCGAGCTCCTCTCGTAGGAGAGCGCGGGCCCTCATCATGCGCGTCTTGACGGTGCCCGCCGGAATCGCCAGCAGCCGGGAGGCTTCCCTCGTCGAGAGACCGTCGAGCACCGTCGCCTGGACGACGGCCCGTAGCTCGGGGGAGAGGCG
>JBKJVI010000172.1:0-5051 GCA_046590225.1 Gaiella sp.
GCAAGCTGAGCACGATCCGCGTCGACTCGAAAGTCGTCGCCGAGTCCGAAGGCTCGGGCGCGAAGGCCGAGGAGCAGGCGTGGATGCGTCACACGCTCGACACCGTCGGCAAGAGCGCGTGGCCGACCGATCAGCAGGAGAGGCCGTTGTATCCCGACGGGTTCGAGGCGTTGGCGGCGAAATTCGAGCGGCCGTTGCATCCCCCGGGACGGGATGTGCGCTGCATCGTCTCGGTGGGGATGCTCACCGAGGGTTGGGACTGCAACACGGTGACGCACATCATCGGCCTGCGGCCATTCATGTCGCAGCTTCTCTGCGAACAGGTCGTGGGACGTGGCCTGCGGCGGCAGAGCTACGAGATCGGCGAGGACGGGCTCCTGTCGGAGGAGATCGCCAAGGTGCTCGGTGTCCCGTTCGAGATCGTCCCGTTCAAGCAGTCGAAGGTCGGCGCAAAGCCGAAGAAGCCGCAACACCGCGTGCGGGCTCTCCCGGAGAAACAGGAGTACGAAATCCACTTCCCTCGAGTCGAGGGATACCAGCAAGCAGTGCGCAATCGGATCACCGCCGACTGGGAGGCGATTGCGACCGTCCGCGTCGACCCGACCCAGATTCCGGACGAGGCGATGATGAAGGCGGGGCAGATGACGGGTGCCGGGCCTCCCTCGCTCCACGGCCCCGGGAAGCTCGAGAAGGTCGGGCTTGCTCGGTGGCGCAGCGAGGTGCGGCTCCAACAGCGCGAGTTCGACCTCGCAGCCGCGCTCACCCGACGATACGTGGAGCAGGACTCGTGCGAGGCCCCGGCGCACGTGTTGTTCCCCCAGATGCTCGAGATCGTGCAGCGATTCGTTCGGAACAAGGTTGTGGTCGCCGGCGGAGGCTCGGCCGTGGACGTCTTCCTGTCGCCCTACTACGGATGGGCGGTCGAGCGACTCCTTGAAGCGATTCACCCGGACGCTGCGCAGGGAGAGGCGCCCGAGGTACCACGCTACGAGTCAGGCCGGGGCGAGGGAACGACGGCGGACGTGGACTTCTGGACGACGAAGCCGGTGCGGGAGGTGTCGCGCTCGCACCTGAACTACGTCGTCGCCGAACCGAAGACGTGGGAGCAGTCGGCTGCCTACTCCATCGATACCCACGGCGCAGTCGTTGCCTTCGTGAAGAACCAGGGTCTCGGCCTCGCTATCCGGTATCTCCACGACGGGCAGGCCCACGACTACATCCCCGACTTCGTCATCCGCCTCACGAACGACGTCCACCTGATCCTCGAGACGAAAGGATACGACCCCCTCGAGGAGGTCAAGGCGCAGGCGGCGCAGCGGTGGGTCGACGCTGTGAATGCGGATGGGCGGTACGGCGAGTGGCGATACGAGGTCGTCCACGAGATGGCGGAGGTCGCAAACGTGCTCACTGCAGGCGGCGCGTAGAGTCAGAGGTCAGCACTTCCCCGTTCCGAGTTCCTCTCGAGACCCCGCCCGCGGGTGTGCCCCGACTCGACTCAGTCGAGCCGGGGCACGCCGCCGAGCCCACGCGTGACCGCCAGTACCTCATCCGTGCTGACGAGATGATTCCGACCAGCACGACACCGCCTTGCCTTGGAGGCCGGTCGGGAAGTGTGTCGGCCGTGGGGCCGGCGAGTCGGTCGAGGCGGCGCCGCGCCTCGTCGGCAGCAAGCGGATGAGCGACACCGGCAACGCGCGTCGCATCGAGAAGCTCCCAGGTCGATAGCCCGACTCGCCTGCTCCGCGACCGCTCCGGCTACCGCTTCTCCATGGGCACGAAGTCCCGCTCGGCGGCACCCGTGTAGATCTGCCGCGGCCGGGCGATCTTCGTCTCGGGATCGGTCAGCATCTCTTCCCACTGCGCAATCCAGCCCGGCAGGCGACCGAGCGCAAACAACACCGTGAAGTAGTCGGTCGGGTACCCCATTGCCTTGTAGATCAGGCCCGAGTAGAAATCGACGTTCGGGTAGAGCTTGCGACTGACGAAGTAGTCGTCCTCGAGTGCGATCTTCTCGAGCTCGAGCGCGATCGCAAGCTTCGGATCGACACCCGTCTCCGCGAAAACGGAGTCGGCGACCTGCTTGATCAGCGTGGCGCGCGGGTCGTAGCTCTTGTAGACGCGGTGGCCGAACCCCATCAGCCGGGTGCCGGCGCTCCCGTCCTTCACAGCCTCGACGAATGCAGGAACGTTCTTCACGTCACCGATCACGTCGAGCATGTTCAGCACAGCCTCGTTCGCGCCGCCGTGGAGCGGACCGTAGAGGGCGGCGATGCCCGCCGAGACGGCAGAGAAGGGATCGACGTGCGACGAGCCGACACCGCGGACGGCGCTCGTCGAGCAGTTCTGCTCGTGGTCTGCGTGGAGAATCAGCAGGATCTCGAGCGCACGCTGCAAGACAGGGTTCGGCTCGTGACGTCCGCCGATCTCGAACGTCATGTTGACGAAGTTGCCGATGTAACTGAGATCGTTGCGCGGTAGGACGTACGGCAGGCCACGGTTATGGCGGAAGATCGTCGCTGCGATCGTAGGCAACTTCGCAATCAGCCGCACCCGTTGGAGGTAGCGGTTCTCCGGGTCGGAGATGTCCTTCGCGTCCGGGTAGAAGGTCGAGAGCGCGCCGACGGCGCCGAGCAGCATTCCCATCGGGTGGGCGTCGTAGCGAAAGCCCGCCATGAATTCCTCGATGTTCGTATGGACGTAGGTGTGGATGCGCACATCGTCCGTCCAGCGCTGCAGCGCCTCCTCGGTCGGCAACTCGCCCTCGAAGAGGAGGTACGCCGTCTCGAGGAACCCGGCCTGCTCGGCCACCTGCTCGATGGGATAGCCGCGATAGCGGAGGATCCCCGCGTCGCCGTCGATGTAGGTGATCGCGCTGCGGCACGAGGCCGTATTCAGGTACGCCGGATCGAACGCGACGAGGCCGTCTCCCCCCGGGCCGACGATCTGCCGGAGGTCGGGCGCGCGGATCGACCCGTCGACGATCGGCAGCGAGTACTCGCGTCCCGTGCGGTTGTCGACGACGGTGAGGGTCTCGGTCTCCATCAGGGCTCTCTTCCGAGAGTAACCGTCAGGAGGTGCACCACGCGACGGTGAGTCGCGAGGGGCACGCCGTAGAAACGAGATGCCGGGGCCGGAAGTCCCGCTCCGCCGACGTCTCTCGTTGCAAGAGATACGAATGCGTTCGCGTCGAGCTGGCAACGCTCAGACCCCATTACACGACTCTGATGTCGACCGGCCGACCGACGACCGCGCGCAGCATCGCTGCCGCGTTACCGTTCGAGATCGCGATCGACATGTTGCCGTAGCTGTCCTCGTAGAGGATAACGTCCCCGGGCCGTGCGTCCGCGAACGTCCGGGCGGCAACGGCGAAGTACCGTTGTCCGGAGATCTCGATCTCGACGCGCGTCCCCGGCACGATGCCGATCCGATCGAGGTCATCCCTCGTCAGGTTGAGGGCGACATTGCCGAAGCTGTCCAGGTACAGCGTCGAGGCCTGGACGAAGCCGTCCTCGAAGGCCGGCACGGGCAGCTCGAGACGGACGAGCGCCTCGGGGTCGATCGGCGGCCCGAGCTCGCCGATCGGAACACCCCGCGCAAGGTGCGCGGCGGCGGGAGCGAAGATGTCACGACCGTGAAACGTCCGCGAGATCGAATCGAGTGCGTAGACAGGGTTGGCGAGCTCGTGGACCTCGACGATGCCGGAGCGATCGGCGGCCGGAAGGAGGAGCCCGTTATCGGGACCGACGTAGTGCCGCCCCTCCGTATCCCTGACGACGAGCGCCCGGCGATGGCTACCGACGCCGGGATCGACGACGGCGAGATGGATACCGACAGGCATATACGGGAGCGTGTTGGCGAGGACGAGGGCGCCCTGCAGGACGGCCTGGGGCGGAATCCCATGCGTGATATCGATGATCCGCGCGTCAGGAGCAATGCGCAGAACGACGCCGTGGCAGGTTCCGACGAAGTCGTCCTGGAGGCCAAAGTCGCTGAGGAAGGTCACGAACACGGGCGCTGACGGAGTCTACGACGGGACGGCGGCGCTCGCGTCCCCCCTTCCGTCGTCAGTCGCGCTGCGCGAGCAGTTCGACTGCCGCGACGAGCCCCTCTACATCGTGCGTCAGCGCTTCCGCGAGAACCTCGGTTCCGGTCTCACGCGCCGTCCGCGTCGTCTCGGGTCCGATCGTGAGTGCTGGGATCCCGGTTGCGAGCGCTCCGAACGCTGTCGCCGCCGATGCCGACGCCAACAGGCAGAGATCTCCGACGGGGGGCGGATCGGGATGGATCGTGTGCGTTCGATAGAGCGGCACGAAGTCCGCTGCGAGTGTGTCGACCAGAAACCTACGGGCTCCCTCCGCGGCCGCCACGAGTACCCGACCCGCCGGGCGGGGCATCTCTGCGGCAAGACCCTCCTGCGTCGAGACGGTCGCGATGAGATCGGCTTGGCCCATCGCCTCGGCGGTCGCCCGACCGATCGCGGCAACGCGCGGCAAGGGGCCGCGCACGCGCCGACGGAGCTCCCGGGCGCCGTTTTGGCTCGTCACGACGACCCAGTCGTACCCCGCAACGTCGATCGGGTCGTCCGAGAGCGGTTCAATCCAGATCAGAGGGCAGTGCACGACATCGTGGCCGAGGGCCTCGAGCAGCGCGATCAAATCGTGCTCCTGCCCAGCCGGTCGCGTGACGATCAGCCTCATCGTGCGACGGCGAGGAGCTCCGCTGCGATCGTCGCGGGATTCTGACCCGTGCGACGCTCGAGCCACGCGCCGTCCTCGTGGGCGATCAGAGCGGTCAGCACCGAGCCGTCGTGAAAGGCAGCGACGGGCGCCAGACAGCCGCCCCCGACGAGTGCGACACACCTGCGTTCTGCCTCGACGCGGGATCGCGTCTCTTCGTCATCCGCTCGCGCAACAAGGTCCTCTTCTCCTGCGCGTACCTGGAGGGCGAGCGCGCCCTGTCCCGCCTCCGGGAGCATCACCTCTGGATCGAGCCTGAGGCCGATCTCCGCACTCAATCCTAAACGGTCTAGACCACAAGAGGCCAGCATGATC
>JBKJVI010000021.1:0-8476 GCA_046590225.1 Gaiella sp.
GCTACGAAGCAGCGATCTCGCGCAGCTGGCGCCGCACGAAGAGGATACGCTGGATCACCGTGATCCACGCCATCGCGGCGAGGACGTAGATCGGCCATTGCAGCCAGCCCCACGGCGCGAGCGCGAGGCCGATCGAGATCAGCACAACCCGTTCGACCCGCGAGCCGAAGCCGACGTCCCCACGCAGTCCTAGCGCCTCTGCCTTCGCGCGCGTATACGAGACGAGGAAGGACCCGATCACAGCGGCGAAGGCGGCGACGAGCGCTATGTGGTTGCCCTCGCGCGCGAACACGAGGCCGATCGCCGCGAGCATCGCGGCCTCTCCCAGGCGATCGAAGGTCGAGTCGAGGAAGGCGCCGAACACCGTTCCCTTGCTCGCTGCCCGGGCGAGGGCGCCGTCGAGGATGTCGGCCACCGATCCCACGATGAAGAGGATCCCGCCGAGCCAGAAGTAGAGATTCGGGTTGCGCTCCTCGAAGCCGACGAGCACGGCGCCGACGAGGCAGAGCGTCACACCGGCCATCGTCAACATGTCCGGTGTCAGCTTCGTCTTTGCGACGCCTTTCATCGACCGCTGCAGGATCTGCCGGGCGGCCTGGGTGTACTCCTGCTTGACGCGGTCGAGCTCGCTGACCCGCGGCTCGGCCTTGTTGCCGTCGCTCACGAGGTCGCGGCCGGCTTCCAGCGAGAGAACCACGCTCGGCGGAAGAGCAGGAGGCCCGTGAGCACGGCGAGGAGAACGCCCGCGAACACGTCGAGCCAGTAGTGGTTGCCGGTCGCCATGACCGAGAACCAGACCCAGGCGGGCCAGAGGAGCCAGAGCACGCGTGCCGCGAGGCTCTTGCAGACGCCGAACATGACGACCCCGACGATGAACGCGTCCATCGAGTGGAGGCTCGGCATCGCGGCATAGGGGTTCGCGGTGAGCGCGACGAGTCCCGATTCGTGGTTGAGGCTCGAGTGCTTTGCCAGCGTGTCGACGAAGCCCCACTCGGGGTAGAGTCGCGGCGGAGCGGTGGGGACGACGACATAACAGACGAGGCCGACGAGATTCGCGCCGATCAACCAGTTGCGGAACCCGGCAAATCTCTCGTGATGCTTGAAATACACCCAGATGAGCGCCAGCCCGACGACGGCGAATTGCGAGAGCCAGTACGTGTACGTCGTCGCGGTGATCAGAATGGACGACGAGTCGACCATCCGCTGCAACGCGGGCTCGAAGAGCGTCCCGGACCAGTGCTCGATCCGGATCACGTGGATGCCGTTCCAGAACGCCGCGCTCACGTCGCGGTCTGCGAACCCGCGTGCCAACTGATACACGACGTAGAACCCGAGCCAGAAGCCGACCTGCGCGAGCAGATGGAGCCAGCCGCGTGGGAGCCGACGGCTGACGGTCTGGGTGTAGCTGGTCACACGCGAAGTCTAACCGCCGAAGCCGATTACCTTGCCGCGCGCCCCGTCTGGTAGTCGACGATCGCGCGGACGTACTGGGAGCGCTCGAACGCCCGGGCGTTGCCGCACGTCTCCTGGCTCATGCTGCCCTTCAGCTGCTCGACCGAGTCGTAGTCATGCTCCACCATCCACGCGGTGAGGCCCGCCGTCAGCTCGGTGAGAAGGCTCGGGCCGTGGCGCAAGAGCGCCGACGCGAGCATCAATGCATCTGCGCCCGCGAGGAGGAGCTTCACCACGTCTTCGCTGCGTTGGATCCCGCTCGTCGCGGCGAGACTTGCCGGAACGCGGCCGCGAAGAATCGCGATCCAGCGCAGCGGCAACTGCATTTCCTCGTTGCTCGAGAGGTGGAGCTCGGGCTTCACGGTCATCGTCTCCAGATCGATGTCCGGCTGCAGGAAGCGATTGAACAGAACGAGGCCCGCGGCACCTGCATCGGAGAGACGTGACGCGGTGTTCGCGAACGCCGAGTAGTAAGGGCCGACCTTCACGGCGAGCGGCACGGTCAGTGCGCCGTGCACCCGGCTGACGAGGCGGAGCGTTCGATCCTCGACGCTCGCCGCCGAGGCGTAGGGGTCGGTCTCGACCGCGTAGACGTTGAGTTCGATGGCGTCGGCCCCGGCCTGCTGAAGGAGCTCCGCGTATCGAACCCAGCCTCCCGGCGTGACGCCGTTGATCGACGCGATCACCGGGATCGACAGAGCCTTCTTCGCGAGGGCGACATGTTCGACGTACGCGTTCGGCCCCGTGTTGTAGTCGTCCATCTCGGGGAAGTAGGAGAGCGCCTCTCCATAGCTGTGCGCACCGCGCTCGAGCACGACGTCGACCATGGTTTCGTCGTGCTCGATCTGCTCCTCGAACAGCGACGGCAGCACGACGGCCGCGGCACCTGCTTCTTCGAGCGCCCGCAGCGAGTCGATGTTGCCGGTCAGTGGGGACGCGGAGGCGACGAGTGGGCTCTTCAGCTCGAGCCCGAGATAGGTGCTGCGCAGATCAGGCGTCATCGTCGTTCCCCTTCGTGGGTTGGTCGTCGGGTTCGTGCTCGATCGCGGCGAGCTGCTCGTAGACGAGCCGTCGCTCGTCGACATCGTGTTGCGCCAGCACTCCCAGGCGCTCCGCCTCCTCCGGCCACGAACGGCGCAGCATCGAGAAGCGCGCTTCGTTGGCCGTGAACTCCGTCAGCGGCAGCTTCGCGCGCCGCGAATCGAGCTGGAACGGATGCTCTCCGGGGCCGGCGCGCCGCGGGTCGTAGCGCCAGAGCGGCCAGTAGCCCGTGTCGACGGCGAGCTTCTGCTGGCGCATGCCCTTCTGCATCTCGATGCCGTGGGCAATGCAGTGGCTGTATGCAATGACGAGCGACGGCCCGTTCCACGCGTCGGCTTCTGCGAGAGCCTTGACCGTCTGGGGGTTGTCCGCGCCGAGGGCGATGTGGGCGACGTAGACATTTCCATACGACGTCGCAAGGAGCCCGAGATCCTTCTTGCCGCTCTGCTTCCCTCCCGCAGCGAACTTCGCGACCGCACCGCGCGGCGTCGCCTTCGACGCCTGACCGCCGGTGTTGGAGTACACCTCGGTGTCGAGCACGAGGACGTTGACGTTCCGACCGGACGCGAGGACGTGGTCGAGCCCGCCGAAGCCGATGTCGTACGCCCAGCCGTCTCCACCGACGATCCAGACGCTCTTGCGCACGAGTGCGCCCGCGAGCGCAGCAAGCCGGTGCGCCTCCGGCCGTTCATCCGTCGAGATCCGCTCGAGCAGTTCCCCGACGAGACGACGCTGCTCGGCCACACCCGCTTCGGTGTGCGGGTCGGTGGAGGCGAGCGAAGCGGCGAGATCGGGAGCGAGCTCGCCGACGAGTGCGCGCGCCTGGAGTTCCTGCGCGTCGAGCGCGAGCCGCATCCCGAGGCCGAACTCGGCGTTGTCCTCGAAGAGCGAGTTCGACCAGGCGGGACCGTGCCCGTCCCGGTTCGTGGTCCATGGAGTCGTCGGCAGGTTGCCGCCGTAGATCGACGAGCACCCGGTTGCGTTCGCGACCAACATCCTGTCCCCGAAGAGCTGTGTCAGCACCTTGAGATACGGCGTCTCGCCGCAGCCTTCGCAGGCGCCCGAGAACTCGAACAGCGGCTCCAGCATTTGTGAGCCCTTTACCGTCGCCGGATCCACGAGAGTCCTGTCGATCTCGGGGATGGAAAGGAAGAAATCGAAGCGCTCTCGCTCGGCCTCGAGGTGGTCGAGCTTCGGTTCGAGGTTGATCGAGCGATGACCGACGGCCTCCTTGGCGTGCGCCGGGCACGTGTCGACGCAGATTCCACACCCCGTGCAGTCGTCGGGTGCTACCTGGATCGTCATTTTCATGCCGGGCAGGTGCTTGTCGCGCCAGTCCTTCGTAGGGAAGCCCTCGGGTGCGCCGTCGAGATCCTCGGCCGGGAAGACCTTCATCCGGATCGCAGCGTGCGGGCAGACGATTGCGCACTTGGCGCAGTCGATGCAGATCGAGGGATCCCAGATCGGGATCTCATCCGCGATCGAACGCTTCTCGTAGCGGGCGGTTCCGACCGGGTATGTGCCGTCGACCGGAAGCGCGCTCACGGGCAGGGTCTCGCCGCGGCCCGCCAGCATCGCGGCGGTCGCCCGGCTCAGGGTGTCCGTGCCGCCGCTCGCAGGTGCCGCAACCGGGGCCAGTGTTGCACTCTCGACGGGAGCGGTGACTTCCTGCAAGCCGTCGAGTGCCGAGTCGACCGCTGCCATGTTTCGGTCGACGACGGCCTGGCCGCGCTTGCCATACGTGTGCTGAATTGCGCTCTTGATCGCGATAATGGCGTCGTCGAGCGGGAGGACGCCAGAGAGTGCGAAAAAGCACGTCTGCAAGACCGTGTTGACGCGCTTTCCCATGCCCGCCTGCTGCGCGACAGCGGTTGCATCGACGACGTAGAATCGCAAGCTCTTCGAGGCGATCTGCTGTCGCACATTCGCAGGCAGGTGCTGCCAGACATCGTCGGCGCCGTACGGTGCGTTGAGCAGGAACGTCGCCCCGTCGGCCGCGACGTCGAGCACGTCGATCTTCTCCAGCAAACCGAACTGATGGCAGGCGACGAAGTCGGCTCGATCGATCAGGTACGACGAGCCGATCGGGCGCGGCCCGAAACGGAGGTGCGAGGTCGTGACCGAGCCCGACTTCTTCGAGTCGTAGACGAAGTAGGCCTGCGCATGCCCGCCCGCGTGCTTGCCGATGATCGCGATCGAGTTCTTGTTCGCTCCGACGGTCCCGTCGGAGCCAAGGCCGAAAAAGACCGCGCGCACGACGTCGTCGGCCTCGGTCGCGAACGACCGGTCGACGGTGAGCGAAAGGTGCGAGACGTCGTCGACGATCCCGATCGTGAAGCGGCGCCGTGGCTCCGGCTCCTCGAGATGGTCGAAGATCGACTTGACCATTGCGGGCGTGAACTCCTTCGACGCGAGGCCGTACCGGCCGCCGATGACGAGCGGCATCGTGCCTTCCCGCTCGGCGAGCACCGTCATCACGTCCTGGAAAAGCGGCTCGCCGAGCGAGCCGGGCTCCTTGCAGCGGTCGAGCACAGCCACGCGCTGCACCGTGGCGGGAAGCGCCGCGACGAACGCGTCGGCAGCGAACGGCCTATACAGGCGAACCGTGAGGATTCCGACCTTCTCCCCGGCCGCGACGAGTGCAGAGACCGCCTCAGCTGCAGCAGTGCTGCCAGATCCCATCAGAACGATCACACGCTCCGCATCGGGAGCCCCCTGATAGTCGAAGAGCCGGTAGCGGCGTCCGGTTCGCTCCGCGAGCGCATCCATCCGTCGCTGCACGATGCCGGGCAGAGCGTCGTAGTAGGGGTTCGCCGCCTCTCGCGCCTGGAAGAAGACGTCCGGGTTCTGCGCCGTCCCGCGCAGCACCGGATGGTCGGGCGACAGCGACCGGTGCCGATGAGCGATGACGAGCGGCTCGTCGAGCAGGGCGCGAAGGTCGTCGTCGTTCAGCCGCTCCACCGTGTTGAGCTCGTGTGACGTGCGGAAGCCGTCGAAGAAGTGGAGGAACGGGATTCGTCCTTCGAGCGTTGCGGCGTGGGCGATCGCGGCCATGTCCTGTGCTTCTTGGGGGGAGGAGGAGCAGAGGAGGGCGAAGCCCGTCGAGCGGGCGGCCATGACGTCGGAGTGATCGCCGAAGATCGAGAGCGCGTGCGTCGCGATCGCGCGCGCGGCAACGTGGATGACCGCGGGCGTGAGCTCCCCGGCGATCTTGAACATGTTCGGGAGCATCAGGAGGAGCCCCTGAGACGACGTGAACGTCGTTGCGAGCGCTCCCGCCTGAAGCGCTCCGTGGACGGCGCCCGCGGCGCCACCCTCGCTCTGCATCTCGATCACCTGTGGAACGGCGTCCCATGTGTTCCGCACCCCTGCGGCCGACCATGTGTCCGACAACTCACCCATCGGTGACGCCGGCGTGATCGGATAGATCGCGATCACCTCGCTCGCGCGGTAGGCAACCCAGGCGGCGGCCTCGTTGCCGTCGATCGTCTCTCGTTCAGACATCGACCCAGCTTGGTCGTCCATGCCGGGTCGTGGCATCGGGGGCTCCCCCGACGGGGATTCGGTCTTTCCGCAACCCCGGGGGTAATCAGCCGCCGATGTACGACATCTCGACGCGCGGCAGCTCTGCGGTGCGCGACGAGCGCTCCTCGGAGTAGCGGTCGGTGCGACGGCCCCAGATGCGCCCGATCGTGGCGTGGATCTCGGCGTCGTCCGCGCCTCCGCGGACGAGCGCCCGCAGGTCGTGGCCCTTTGTTGCGAAGAGACAGGTGTAGAGGCGACCCTCGGCGGAGATGCGCGAGCGAGTGCAATCGCCGCAGAACGGCTGCGTAACAGAGGCGATGACGCCGATCTCACCGCTGCCGTCGGCGTAGCGGAAGCGGCGGGCGACCTCGCCGCGGTAGTTCTCCTCTGTCGGCTCGAGCGGAAGCGCGGCGGAGATCAGCGAAACGATCTCGGCAGCGGGAACGACATCGTCGAGGCGCCAGCCGTTCGTGGCGCCGACGTCCATGTACTCGATGAAACGGAGGATATGGCCGGTGCCCTGGAAGTGGCGCGCGAGCGCGACGACCTGGTCGTCGTTGACGCCGCGTTTGACGACTGCATTGATCTTCACCTTCAGTCCAGCCGCCGCTGCAGCAGCGATCCCGTCGAGCACACGGGTCACAGGGAAGCCGACGTCGTTCATCGAGCGGAAGGTGTCGTCGTCGAGCGAGTCGAGGCTGACAGTGACGCGCTTGAGGCCGGCTGCAACGAGCGACCCGGCCTTCTGGGGCAGCAGGGCGCCGTTCGTCGTCAGCGCCACGTCGAGGTTGCCGAGGCCGATGAGCCGCTCGATCAGGACCTCGAGATCGCGCCGCAGGAGCGGCTCACCACCCGTGATGCGCAGCTTCTCGACGCCGTGCGCGACGAAGGCGCCCGCAAGCTGTTCGATCTCCTCGAACGAGAGCAGCTCCTTCCGATCCATGAAGCGGTAGCCGCGGCCGAACACCTCCTTCGGCATGCAGTAGACGCAGCGGAAGTTGCAACGGTCCGTGACCGAGATCCGCAGATCGCGAACCGGGCGGCCGAGCGTGTCGAGCGTCGAAGGAGGCGTCGTCATCTCGGTAGTCAGCCTAGCCAGCACGAGGCGGCTTGGGCCGGCCGCGGCCTGATCCAGGCTGAGAGGCCGCGCAGGAGTAGCCTGCGCGGATGCCCGGCCGTCGATTTCCGCCCGTCCTTGCGCTCGCCTTCACCGCGATCTGGCGTTCCACAGCCGCGGCGGCCTGATGGACGCGGTCGTTCTCGCCCTCTGCTCGGCTGCCCTGTTCGGCGGGATGACGGTCGCGCTCCGCCCGGCGCTCGCGCGCGGCGACGATCCACTCGTCGGAGCGCTCTGGACCGTGCTGCCTGCCACCGGCGTCGCACTCATCGCCGCAGCGATCGTCGGGGACTGGAACATCGCCGCGGTCTGGCCGTTTGCGCTCGCGGGCATCCTCGGGCCGGGCGTGTCGCAGATCCTCTTCACGCTGGCGATTCGGGACGCTGGCCCTTCGCGTGCATCGGCGACGGTGGGGATGGCTCCGTTGTTTGCGGTCACGTTCGCTGTCGTCCTGCTCGGCGAGCCGCTCGCCGCCGGGATTCTCATCGGCGCCGTGCTGATCGTGACGGGTGGGATCCTCCTTGCCAGCGAGGGCGGGCGGCCGGAGCACGTGAAGACGATCGGCCTCGTCTTCGCCCTCTCTGCAGCGGGCGTCTTCGCCTTCCGTGACACGGTCGTTCGGTGGCTCTCGATCGACTCGGACGTCTCGCCCGAGCTTGCGATCAGCGCCACACTCCTCGCCGGGGCAGCGACGATCCTGGTCGCCGTCATCGTGAGCAGGCGGCGTCTGACGCTTCGGTCACTGCCCGCATTCGTGCCGGCCGGGCTGCTCTTCGGCCTCTCCTACGTCTCGCTGTACGAGGCGTTCTTCCGAGGGCGGCTCAGCGTCGTCGCGCCACTCGTCGCGACGGAGTCGTTGTGGGGCGTGGGGCTGTCTGCCCTCTTCCTGCGGCGGATCGAGCGTGTCGGCCGCCGGCTCGTGATCGGGGTCATGTTCGTCGTCGCGGGCGGGATCGTGATCGGCCTCACACGCTAGTCCGGCGGGCATCCTATATCTGATACGATCTGACTGAGATTTATCTCAGTCACTCACACTTAGATATAGGAAGGAATCACATGGCAAAGACAATCGGTATCGATCTCGGTACGACGAACAGCTGCATGGCCGTTCTCGAGGGCGGCGAGCCGACCGTGATCCCGAACGCCGAGGGCGGCCGCACGACGCCGTCCGTCGTCGCATTCGCGAAGGACGGCCAGCGGCTTGTCGGCACCCCCGCACGGCGACAGCAGGTCACGAACCCGCAGAACACGATCTCCTCGATCAAGCGCTTCATGGGGCGCAAGTGGGACGAGGTCTCGGACGAGATGACGATCGTCCCCTACGAGGTCGTCGAGGGCGAG
>JBKJVI010000068.1:0-24708 GCA_046590225.1 Gaiella sp.
TCCCGTTGCCCGAGTACGGGTCGTCACCGACGATCGCGCAGCCGCACAGCTCGCCGTTGAGTTCGGCGTCGAGGCTGTCGACGATCCGGGCGGCGGCCAGGGAGCCGCGGTTGTCGCGGGCCTGGCCGGAGTTGTTGGTCACTGCGTCGTCGTCAACGCCGACCTCCCGTGTGTGTCACCCGCGGCGCTATCGCAGCTCGCGGCCCGCTCCCCATCGCTTGTTGCCGCGGCCGATGGGACAACGAACGCGCTCTCACTGGTCGGGCCGACGCAGTTCGCACCTCTGTATGGCCACGGGAGTGCTGCTCGGTTCGCCGCGGCTGGATTCACCCCGGTCTCGATCCCGGAGCTCGAGCAGGATGTCGACACTCTCGCAGACCTCGAGCAGCTGTCACTCCCCATCGGTGCACGAACATCGCTTCTGTTGACTCACCACGACCTTCGCCTGGTCTCCCCTTCGTGAAGGTCGCCTGTCTGTCAGGGGGTGTCGGGGGCGCCAAGCTGGCTGCAGGGCTGCACGACGTGCTGGCCCCGGGCGAGCTCACGGTGATCGGGAACGTGGGCGACGACCTCGAGGTTCTTGGCCTCCATGTCTCGCCCGACCTGGACTCGGTGCTCTATGCACTCACCGGTCTCAACGACACCGAGCGTGGGTGGGGTCGGGAGGGCGAGACGTGGCAGGCGCTCGAATCGGCGCGCGCGTGGGGCGGCGAGGGCTGGTTTATGCTCGGCGACCGCGACCTCGGACTCCATCTCGTCCGCTCGCAGGCGCTGCGTCGCGGCGAGCCGCTCTCGGGTGTCACGGCGCGCCTCATTCGTTCGGCTGGCCTCGCGACCCGACTGCTTCCGGCGACGGATGATCGCCTCCGGACGTTCGTCGTGACGCCCGCGGGGACGTTCGCGTTCCAGGAGTGGTTCGTCGCTCGCCGCCACGAGGACGAGGTGGACGCGCTGCGCTACGACGGTGCCGACGTGTCCCGTCCAGCTCCTGGAGTGATCGAGGCGATCGAGGATGCCGACGCGATTGTGGTCGCTCCGAGCAACCCGTTCGTGTCGATCCATCCGATCCTCTCCGTGCCGGGCATCCGTGAGGCGATCGAGCGACGCCGCGTGCGCTGCGTCGCAGTCAGCCCATTGATCGGCGGGCGCGCCGTCCGCGGGCCGGTCGACCGCATGATGCATCGCCTCCTCGGAGGGACGACTCCGGCTCTTGTGACGATGTGTTACAAGGGATTGCTCGACGCGCTTGTGATCGACGCCGCCGACGCGACGGCCGAAACGGACGGAGCTGTTGTCGTCACCGATACGCTCATGCGTGATCGCGCGTCAGCGCGCAGACTCGCCCAGACAACCCTGGAGGCAGCCATGGAGACCCCGTCATGAAGGTCGCGTTGATCGGAGGTACGGGAAGCTTCGGGATGGCGCTCGCCGTGCGGTTGCACGAGGCGGGATACGCCGTCGTGATCGGCTCGCGAGACGCCGAGCGGGCACAGACCGCTGCGCAGGAGCTCGGCGTCACCGGGGCGACGAACGAGGACGCGGCGCGCGACGCGGACATCGTTGTGCTCACGACAAAGGCAGACGGCGCAGTCGAGACGGCTCGTTCTCTCTGCGACGCGATCGGGCGCACGCCCGTCCTGTCGGTGGCCGCCGAGCTGTCCTTCTCGAAGGAGGGCGTCTTCCCGACGTCCGAGCCGACGTCGATTGCACAACGGATCCAGGACGTCATCGACGGGCCTGTCATCGCCGGTCTCCACTCGCTTGCCGCCACCAATCTCGGCGGCGACGTGGCCCCGGACGAGGACACGCTCGTCTGTGGCGATGACGCCGACGCCAAGACGATCATTCTCGAGCTTGCCGGCAAGGTGACGTCGGGACGCGCGATCGACGCGGGGCCGCTCGCGAGCGCGCGTGCGCTCGAGGGCATGACGGCCGTAATCGTCAACGTGAACAAGCGCTATAAGGCCCACGCCGGCCTTCGTGTCACCGGCGTTCACTGAGCGCGCGGCACCTCGTGTCCAATCAACACAACCTCACCGCGCCGGGTGACGTTCGCGTCATTCCCCTCGCTGGGCTCCCGGAGCTAGAGGAGGGTGACGATCTCGCAGCGCTTCTCGCTGAGGCCTGCGGTCGGGCGGGCGGCCTCGAGGAGGGCGACATCGTCGTCGTTGCCCAGAAGGCCGTCTCCAAGGTCGAGGGGCGGATCGTCCGGCTCGACGAGATCGAGCCTTCAGCGCGCGCGATCGAGCTGGCAGGGGATGAGGGAGATCCGCGTCAGGTCGAGGTGATCCTGCGCGAGACGGTCGAGGTCGTGCGGTCGCGCCCGCCACTCGTTATCTCGCAGACGTCGCACGGTTTCGTCTGCGCGTCGGCGGGCGTCGACGCGTCCAACGCGAAGGGCGACGGGACGGTCATCCTCCTCCCGGTCGATCCGGATGCGTCCGCAGCTAGGTTGCGCGAGCGGCTCTCCGTGTTGACCGGAGTTGCGCCAGGGCTCATCGTCAGCGACTCGTTCGGCAGGGCGTGGAGACAGGGGACGACGGACATCGCACTCGGAGTGGCGGGAATCGTTGCTCTCAGGGATCTGCGCGGTACGGCCGACAGCCGGGGGTACGAGCTGCGCTCCACGATGATCGCTGTCGCCGACGAGATCGCAGGAGCCGCAGAGCTCGTGATGGGCAAGGCAAACGGCGTGCCCGCGGCGATTATCCGGGGCGTCGACGCTCACGGAGAGGGGCGCGCAACGGACATCGTCATGCCCCGCGAGCGTGATCTCTTCCGGTGAGTGGCAGTGGAAACTACTGACGGTCGCTCACGGGAACGTCCGATGCGGTTGCGGGTGGGAGAAGCGATCCTCCGAGATGTCAACGACACAGAGGAGACATTCTGATGAAGAAGCTCATGCTCGGCCTCGTCTTCGCTCTCGCGGTCGCCGTTTCGATCGGTGTGCTGAGCGCGGGTGCGGTCACGTCGAACAAGGCAGTATCAGTCAATCTCAACGAGTTCAACGTCCTTCCGGGTGTGCAGGGCGCCCCGGCCGGGAAGGTGACCTTCACCGTGAAGAACTCCGGCAAGATCGAGCACGAGTTCGTCGTGCTGAGGACACTGCGGTCTGCGGGTGGCCTCATGGACAAGAGCGGCGAGGCAAGCGAGGCAGGCAACGTCGGCGAGATCGGATCCGTGAAGCCGGGCCAGCAGAAGAAGCTGACGCTGACACTGAAGAAGGGCCACTACTCGATCCTCTGCAACCTGCCGGGGCACTACAAGGGCGGACAGTTCGCGGACTTCTACGTTCGCTGAGTCACCCCCTTCACTGCCTTCCCGACCGGCGCGCGTCGGTCGGGAAGGCAGGAACGAGTGCGCTGACCAACGTCCTCCGACCCGATTCGCTCCGAATCCGGCGGTACACTTCACTCATGCGCAAACTTGCACTCTGGGGAACTCCGACGTCCGACTCGCACCGCGCGTGGGTGGAAGCCGTGGCAGCCGAGTTCACGGCGGACGACTTCGAGCTCGTCGACGATCACGCCGACGCCGACTTCGTCCTCAACATGTTCGACACCGCCGATCCGAAGGCCTTCCGCCGCTCGTCGCGGGGAACCTATTCCGCCTCGTTCTACGAGCTCGACGAGGTGCCGGGCGATGTGCTCCGTACGAGCTACCCGAACCTCGTTCGCACGCTCGCGAACGTCGTCGTTCTCCATGTACCGGGCAAGGGTGTCTGGTTCACGACGATGGAACGCGGCACGTACAAGATCTCGGATGACCCGGCCGAGGTGTTCGAGCGCTTGGCGCCCCTCGCGAAGTCGAAGCTCGTGATCGACAACGAGTTCATCCCCGATCTCGAGCCCGAACTGTGGGACGGCGATGAGATCACCGCCGACATCAACGCGGCCGGAAAGCGCATGGGCGAACTCGACCTGCTTCCCGCTCCGTTCCCCGTCCACGAGTTCCTGAACGAACGCGACCTGCGCCACGTAATGCGTCTCTACCAGGTTGGCGGTCTCTCCTACGGGAACCTCTCGGCGCGCAAGGACGACACTCGATTCTGGATGAGCGCTTCGGGCGTCGACAAGACCGCGCTCGAAGAGCCCGGCCGAGACATCCTGCTCGTCACGGACTACGACGAGCCCAACGCTCGCATGCGCATCAGCGTTGCGCCCGGGATCGAGCCGCGACGGGTCTCGGTCGACGCAATCGAGCACTGGATGATCTACCAGGCCCACCCCGAGGTCGGAGCAATCCTCCACGTCCACGCGTGGATGGAGGGCATCGCTGCCACGGACATCAACTATCCGTGCGGCACACAGGAGCTCGCCGAGTCGGTCGCTGACCTGATCGCCCGCGAACCCGACCCGGCGCACGCAGTGATCGGGCTCCGCAACCACGGAATCACCGCGACGGGTGACACGCTCACCGACATTCTCGACCGCATCCAGGTCGACATCCTCCGCCAGGTGCCGATGACGTGAGGTGACGAAATCCGGCGATGGAGGAGCGTATCGCGAATTTCGTCACCTCACGTCATCGATCATTTCTGCGCGCTTCGCGCGATCCTGAAGAGGCCCGCCCGCGGGCCGTTGGAGCCGAAGCGCGTTGCGCGGCCGATGACCAGCGTCGACCGAGTCTCTGTGACTCCGGGGGCTTCCCGTCGGGGCTATCGCCGACCTGCCCGCCCATCGAGTCCTATGCGTCCGTAGCTGTTCGCACGCGGAGGAACGCCAGAACCGTGAGTGCCGGCACGAGGATCAGGTCGTTCACCATGCACCAGACGCAGATTGCATCGATCACGAAGAGCTGCAGGATCACGAGGTACACGACGAACGCGAGCGAGCCGATCGCGAGTGCCGCGGTGAGAGTGCGCGCGAACTCGCTGTTCCATAGCGTCAACACGAGAGCAGTGATCCAGGCGTCGAGCCCGAGCACTGCGACGGGAACGCCGACAAGCACGGCGTAACTCGAGTCCTGAACCGTCTCACACCCACCGGAGCCGGTGCAGATCAGCGCTGCCGGCTGGTAGTGCACGTACGTCAGATACGTGGAGACGGCGACCCCTGCCGTCGAGACGATGAGCAGAGAGGTACGGAGCCTACGGTCGCTCATCGCGGCCGCAGTTCCGTTGGGGCTCGCGTCATCCCTTCAGTGCGTCGTCGAGAGCGGGCCGGAAGGCGCTCGGCTCGAGGGTCGTCGGACGGATCTCGTACGGCGGGTTCAGCCCGATCCCGACGAAGAACCAGGGCGTCCCGGGCACCTTGAGGGCCGTCGCCTCCGCCTGAATCGCGGCTATCTCCTTGGTCACGGCTGCGCTCTTCGCGTCCGTCTTCACCTTCGTGGCGTCGAGGCTGGGAACTTGCGCCAGAATCTCGTCGATGAGCGAGTCCGTGACCCAGCCCGAGTTCTCCTCACCCTGGTTCGCGTAGAAGAGCTCGGCGACCTCCCAGAGCTTGTTCTGATAGCCGGAGGCGACGACAATCCGCAGCGCCTTCTGCGAGTCGGGGCCGAGGAAGGCGAGGCCGCGAAAGTCGATCTTGACGAGACCGGGTCTGACGTACTCGTCCACGATCGCCGGAAAGGCATCGTCGGTGTACTTCTTGCAGATCGGGCATTGGAGGTCCTCGAACTGGAGCAGCCTGACCGTCGCCTCCGGGTTTCCGAGCACGGTGCCCTTCTGGGGGATCCCGGCGACGACCGCGAGTGTCGGATTCGCCGCATCCGTCGTCGTCCCGGTGCTCGTCGTCTCGGTCGTAGCGGCGACGTCGCCGTTCTCGCGGGTAAGGACGCTCGCGGCCACGAGTGCGGCCGCGATCGCGACCGCAACAGCAATCGCAATCACGAGCGTCCGGCTGCGCTTGCTTTCTGCGGATGGCTTTGGCACGGGTGGCACACACCGATTCTGCCTGCACCTGAGCTCGATCGCGCGAGAAGGTGTTGAATGCAGAGGTGGACGCAAGGACGACCAGACGGGCGCTCGTCGAGGCGGGAATTGCCATCACGTCCGAACTGTCGCTCGATGCAGTGCTCCAGAAACTGGTTCGGATCGCTGCGGAGCTCACCGACGCGCGCTATTCCGCGCTCGGAGTCATCGATCGCTCCGGCCTCGAACTCGAGCGATTCGTCACACACGGGCTCGACGACGCGACGAGAGCCAGGATCGGTGATCTCCCGCGAGGGAAGGGGATTCTCGGCGTCCTGATCGCGGACGCACGCCCGATGCGGCTGGACGACCTCATGACCGACCCCCGGGCAGTGGGGTTCCCCCCAAACCATCCGCCGATGAATAGCTTCCTCGGCGTTCCGGTAATGACGCGCGGTGTCGCGTTCGGAAATCTCTACCTCGCCGAAAAGCAGCCGAGCGGTTCTTTTTCGGACGAGGACGAGGAAATGGTCACACTGCTGGCCGCGCAAGCAGCGGTGGCGATAGAGAACGCCGGGAGTGTCCAGCGGGACGCGCTTCGGCGGGCGGTGCAGGCCCAGGAGGCGGAGCGGCGGCGGCTCGCACGCGAGTTGCACGACGAGACCGGCCAGGCGCTGACGTCGATGCTCCTTGGGCTTACCGCCGTCGAGCGAGCGGAGACAGCTGACGAAGCGCGCGCCGCTGCCGGTCAGCTCCGCGAGCTGGTCGTCGGGACGCTTCAGAACGTGCGAAGACTCGCGGTCGAGCTCCGGCCGTCCGCACTCGACGACTTCGGCCTCGAGCCTGCACTCCGCAGGCTCGGACAGACGGTCAAGGAAAGTGGCGCCCTTGACGTTCAGGTGGAGACGAGGCTCGGTTCGGAGCGCCTACTCCCGGAGGTCGAGACGGCCGTCTACCGCATCGTGCAGGAGGCGCTGACGAACGTCGTCAAGCACGCGTCGGCGGAGCGAGTGAGCATCGTCGTCACGCGAATGCCCGAGAAGCTGATCGTCATCGTCGAGGACGACGGGTCAGGCTTCGACCTAGATGACGGGCCGGGCGAGGGGCTCGGCCTGCTCGGGATGCGCGAACGTGTGCAGCTGCTCGACGGATCCCTCACGATCGACGCATCGCGCGGCTCGGGAACGACCCTTGCCCTCGAGCTACCGCTTTCCTGAGCGGAGCCTGCGTTTCTCTCACGCTGCGGCGTCGGCGGCGAGCGCGGCGATCGTTCGTCCGAACAACGGTGCGAACTTGAACCCGTGCCCCGAGCACGCCGAGGCGATGACGACACGTCCGTGACGTTCGAGGACGAACGACTCGTCGGCGGTGTTCGTGTAGATGCACGTCTCGATCGCGACCGGTTCCGGGTCGAGCTCGGGATAGCGTCCCTCGGCCCACGTGGCAACCCAGCGCACGATCGCGGGATCGGGCGTTCCCGGCTGATCGGGGTCGGTGACCGGGCCGGCGTGATGGAGGCCCGCCTTGAGCCCCAGCCCGGGAGCGGGAAGCGCGTAGTTGATCAGGCCGGCCCGGCGCAGACCGTGCTCCTCCGCATTCGGCACAGCGTCGTCGATCACCGGTGGAAGGCTCAGCGGATCGGGAATCCGGAAGTAGGTGAGCGTCTCGCGGGTGGGTATCACCGGCAATTCGATCTCGACTCCGGTGAGCAACGCACGTGACCAGGCGCCGCCCGCAACGACGCAGGCGCGAGCAGAGAACGTCTCGGCGGTGGTATGGACGAGGACGCATCCATTCGCGCGCTCGAGCGCGGTCACCGGATGATGATCGAGGACGCGCGCGCCGGCCTCGACGGCAGATCCGAGAAGCGCACCGTGCGCCCGGTCGGCGAGCGTCGTACCGCCGTCGGGCTGGTACAGAACATCCTCGGTCGGCAGTGCATTGATCGGCCATCGTGCTGCCGCTTCGGTTCCGGTGAGAAGCTCGTGGCGGACACCGCAGGAGACGAGAGCCTGAGCGCACTCGACGGCAAGGGCTCCGAAGGTGAGATCTCCCGTCGGCCCGATCAGCTGCTCGCCGCACTCCGCCTCCAGCTCACGCCACGCGTGTAGTGCCCCCTGGGCGAGTCGCACGTAGTGCTGATCCGGGTAGGTGAGGCGGAAAATCCGGGAGCCGCCGTGGCTCGATCCGCGCGCATGCCCGATCTCGAATTGTTCGAGGAGAACGACGCGCCGACCCGCCTGAGCGACCGCTCGCGCTGTGGCAACTCCCATGATTCCTGCTCCGACGACGACGACCTCTGTGTCGATCGTTCGAAGCGTGCCCTGGCCCGCTACGGCGCGATTCCCCGGGCGGCCTTCGCCGCCGCTCGGGAGAGTGCCTGGTAGGCGCGAACCCGCTCGGTCTTGTCGCCTCCCGCCTCCGCTGCCTCGACCGCTCTGATGCGCTCCGAGACGCCGGCATCGATGGCGTCAACCCCGAACGCGAGCACCTGCTCCGCGACACCGGCGCGGCGCGCGATCTCTCGCATCACCTGGAGTGACGGGACGCGCTCGCCTCGCTCGATCCTCGAGATGTATGCCGAGCTACAGCCCGGAAACGAGAGCTCGCGCTGGCTGAGGCCCGCGGCAAGCCGTGCCTCTCGCACGCGTTGCCCGACTGCTTGCGGGTCGTCGTAGTGCGGCGTGCGAGCACGTTTGAAGGTCAGCACAGGCGACTCCGCCATCACGGCTCCCAAAGGTACACCGTTATCGTCGTTGTGAATAGGGGCGGGCGAGTCTGTTAATCGGAGTGCGGGCCATTGAAGACGACCAGGAGCGTGAGCTGCTCGTAGGACGTGAAGCGATGTTCGGCGCCGGCCGCGACGAAGAGGGCCATTCCCTCCGAGAGTGGAGTCGCGGTCCCCTCGACCTCAAGGACGCCGCTCCCCTCGAGAACGACGTACACCTCGTCCTCTTCGTGCGGTTGTTGACGATCCGGTTCGGGTGCGACGAGCACGTAGACGCCGATCTCGAGTCCGGGCGAGCTGTGGACGACCTCGTAGCCACCGCCACGCTCGACCAGCGCGACTCTCGTCGCCTCGACGTCGAACGGATGGGCGCCCTTGTCTGCCACATCCGAAGTGTACGTCGTGCAATGCTCGTTCCGTGCACATCGATGTCGATGCTCTTTTCGAGGCCGGGCACGCGCGTTCGAGCGGGTGGCGCCGGATGCCTACGATCGCGACCGAGTCGATGGTGGCAACGAGTCACCCGCGTGCAACGCGCGCGGGCCTGCGTGCCCTCGAGCGCGGCGGGAATGCGGTCGACGCAGCGCTCGCTGCTGCCGCGATCCTCACGGTCGCCGAACCCACGGACAACGGGATCGGCGGAGACTCGTTCGCTCTCGTGTGGGATGAAGGCGTGCTCTACGGGCTCAATGGGTCGGGTCGTTCTCCGGCCGATCTCGGCGAGCGAACGAGGGCTGACGATGAGGGGCCATGCTCCGTCACGGTTCCGGGTGCCGTGCGCCTGTGGGACGACCTTGCCACCCGGTTCGGCCGGTTCGGGCTCGACCAGGCGATCGGCCCCGCCGCAGAGCTTGCCGAGGTCGGCCTCGCGTGCAGTGCGCGCATCGCGCACAAGTGGTCACAGGCCCGACTCGCTCCCTGGCGCGCCCCTCGACTCGGCGAGCGCTACGCACTGCCCGAGCTAGCTGCCACGCTTCGCCGGCTCGAGGCGAGTGGCCCTGCGGCTCTCTACGAGGGGGAGGTTGCTACGGCGATAGCGGCCGCGTGCTGGCTCACCGAGGCCGATCTCCTCGCCCATCGCTCCGAGTGGGTGGAACCTCTGCGGCAGGCGTACCGGGGGATCGAGGTGTGCGAGTTGCCGCCCAACGGCCAGGGCGCCGCGGCGCTGCTCGCTCTCGCTCTGTACGACGGCCTCGAGCCGGGCGAGCACTCGGCGATCGAGGCGATGAAGCTCGCGCTCGCCGACACGCACGAAGCGGTGCACGATGGCCCGTTGCCTGCGGACTTCTTCGCCGACGACCGGCTTGCCGCTCGGCGCTCCCTTGTCCGGGCCGACTCCGCGATCGCCGGTGGGCTCGACCTGCCAAGGGGAGGGACGACGTACCTGTGTGTGGTGGACGGCGACGGAATGGCCGTTTCTCTGATCCAGAGCCTGTACGGGTCGTTCGGGTCGGGAATCGTGGCACCCGGGACGGGGATCGTCCTCCAGAACCGCGCAGCCGGGTTCAGCCGCGCCCCGGAGCACCCGAATGCGCTCGCACCCGGTAGGAGACCGTTCCACACGATCATCCCCGGCATGCTGATCGAGGGGATCGAGCTCCTCGGCCCGTTCGGCGTCATGGGCGGCCCGATGCAGCCGCAGGGGCATTTCCAGGTCGTGCGGCACCTGGTCGATGATGGCGACGATCCCCAGGCTGCGCTCGACGCGCCGCGCTGGCGCGTCGAGGAGGACGGAAGCGTCGCCCTTGAGCCCGGGTTCGGCGATCTGGCCGCGGATCTCCGTTCGCGCGGTCACGAGGTCCTGATCGGAGATGTGCAACACGGGTTCGGAGTGGGGCAGATCATCCTCCGTCACCAGGGAGCGTTGATCGGCGGCTCGGATGGTCGTGGCGACGGTTACGTCGCCGGAACATAGGAGGAGGCGAGATGACGATCTACCTCGACGACATCGAGGCAGGGCACGAGGTGATCACCGCACGGCGGACGGTGACCGAGGCCGACATCCTGTGGTTCTGCGGGATCTCGGGTGACTTCAACCCGCTCCACACCGACATCGAGTTCATCAGGGAGCACACGCCGTTCCGCGACCGGATCGCGCATGGCCACCTCGTGCTCTCGATCACCGGTGGCCTTCGCAGCGAGCTCGACAACTGGCGGATCGTTGCGTATCTGGACTGCCAGAGGCGATTCCTTGCACCGGTCTACGCGGGCGACACGATCCACGGCGCGTACACCGTGACCGAGGTTCGGCTATCGAACTCGAGGCCCGGCACGGGTGTGGTCGTGTGCGACGTGGAGACCGTGAACCAGGCGGGTGAGGTCGTTCACCAGGGCACTGACGTGTTGCTCATCGGGTCGCGCCCCGCCGACGACGACGAGGGAGCCGATGGCTCCGGCCCGTGAGCCCGGGACGATGGTCGTCGAAGTCCAGGGGATCCCGACCGAGGTCGAGATCCGGGGTGCGGGGCGTCCGATCCTCCTCGTCCACGGATGGTCCGCGGACCGGGGCTACATGATCGCCGACCTCGAGCCGGTTCTCTCCGTCGTGCCGGGCTGGGCTCTCGTGCGTGACTGGCTCGAGCGGCTGGAACTGTCGTCGGCGTGGTAAGCCCACCGACGTTCGATGTATCGTGACCTCTGCCGTGTCGATCCGCGTCCTCATCGTCGACGATCACGCTCTGGTGCGGACGGGACTCCGACTTCTCCTCGACCGCGAGGACGACATCGACGTGGTCGGTGAGGCCGGTGACGGCGAAGACGGCGTCCGGGCGGCTCGTCTCGAGAAGCCAGACGTCGTTCTCCTCGATGTCGTCATGCCCGGCCGCACGGGGATCGACGTATGCCAGGAAGTGATCTCGGCGTCGAAGGGGAGGGTCCTGATGCTCTCGATGCAGGACGACCCGTCGTACGTTCGCGAAGCCTTCGCCGCCGGCGCGAGCGGCTACATGCTCAAGGAGGCCGCCGATACCGAGCTCGTACAGGCAGTGCGCGAGGTCGCCCGCGGCGGGCGCTACGTGCATCCCACGCTCGGTGCCCGGCTCGCGCAGGCCGAGGTGGAGGCCGCGCGGCGTGCAGCAACCGATCCTCTGTCGGAGCGAGAGCGCGAGGTGCTGCGCCTGCTCGCGCTCGGGAACACGAACCAGGAAATCGCGGCGCAGCTCTTCATCTCGGTGCGGACGGCCGAGACCCACCGCGCCCACATCATGCAGAAGCTCGGCCTCGGAACCCGGGCCGAGCTCGTGCGCTACGCGCTCGTCAACGGATTGCTCGACGAGGTCTGATCGGCATTCGTTCGGGCCGGCGCCGCGCTGCGGAACCGGCCCATGGGACGCGATCTGATCAGTGAGACATCGTTCCGGGCGGGTTCCCGACCTTCAGGATGCCGACCTGGCCCATGTCGACGCTCGCAAACGCGTGGCTGACGACGGGATACAGGCCTTCCTCGTTGATCTGCACGTCGAAGACGGCGCCGCCACCGGCCGGGACGTTGACAGTCTGGACGCCGCTCTCCACGTGCTCCGGGCTCATGTCCCCGTTCGGGTAGACGGTGTTGAAGATCGTGCCGACCACGTGGAACGCGGTCGTCAGGCTCGGCCCGGCGTCGACGACGTAGAACCGCACCTTGTCGCCGGGGTCGGCGGTGAGTGGGTGGGCGACGTACTGGCCCGCGTAGCCGTTGAACGTCGTCCAGTCGGGCATGACCGCGCGCGCCTTTGCCGAGTCGTACTGCGCCGGCTCCGTGAGCCCGTCGTTCGTCAGGTACCACTCGCTTGCCACCAGCACGTACGAGCGGTCGGCCTTCGGCAGCGGTGTCGTCGGATCGACGACGATCGCCCCGTACATGCCGTTCGCGATGTGCGCGAGGACTGGCTTCGTGCCGCAGTGGTACATGTAGACGCCCGGGTCGTTGGCCTTGAACTTGAACGTGAAGGACTCGCCGGGAGCGACGTCCACGAAGGCCAGGTTCGGGGCGATCCGCGCTGCGTGGAAATCGATCGAGTGGGGGATCGCGCCGTTGTTCGTGAGCGTCATCTCCACCGTCTGTCCCTGGCGTGCGTGCACGACCGGACCCGGCGCACCACCCTCGAAACCCCATGCGTTGTACTTGACGCCCGGCGCGATCTCGATCGTCACGTCCTTGAGAACCATGTGAACCTTGAGCACATCTCCCGGTGTCGTCGGCGGAAGCGCAGCCGGGAACGGCTTATGGGCCTTCGCGAGCTCCTTTGCGTTCTCCGGTGCCGCACCCGCAAAGCTCGTGCCCTTCATCGTTGTTGTTGACGAACTCCCGCTCGTGTCGTGACCGCTTGTCGAACTCGCGGCCGCTGCGTCGTCATCGAGCGCACGGTTGGAGGCGACGAGCGTCGCCGCAAAAATCAGAAGAGCGGCGCCGAGGATCGCGCTGCCGGCAAGGATGAGCTTCATCGTTCGTCTCCTTCGTGCTCGAGAGTTGAATTTTCACGATGAGTATCGGATAAATTGAGTTGCCCGGCATCGTGGGGATGCCGCAGCGTGTGTAGGGGGATTTACGGATGTCCGAGTCCGACAAAGGCGGCAATGATTCGTCAATGACTGGAAGAATGGTCAGGCACCGAGCGCTTGCCGATCCGACGAGGGAGCGGCTCCTCGACCTCCTCCGGGCAGCCGAAGAGCCGCTGTCGGTTGCCGAACTCGCACCGTCGCTCGACCTTCACCCGAATACGGTTCGCTCGCATCTGCAGCTGCTCGAGGAGGCGGAGCTCGTGGTCTCGGCTTCGGAGCGTACGGGCGGCCCTGGCCGCCCGCCGATCGTCTTCAGTGCCGTACCGGCCGAGGCAGAGGAAGAGCACGCGCTCCTCGCCGCCTCGTTGGCATCAGCGCTCGAGCCACTGCCGGACGGCATCGAGATCGCGGAGGCGGCCGGCAGGAGCTGGGGCAGAGCGATGGTCGAGCGACTCGAGCCTGGTCGCGAGCCTGACGACGAGGCATGCATCGAGCGAGTGGCAAGCCTTCTGCGTCGCCGCGGATTCGCGCCAGAGGCGAGCGAGAATGAGCTCGTGATGCACCGGTGCCCGTTCAGAGAGCTCGCCGAGCGCTACCCGCGCGTCGTCTGCTCCTTTCATGCCGGTTTCATCGACGGGGCGCTCGGGGAGCTAGGGTCGGGCACCAGCTTGAAGAGCCTCGAGGCCTGGGTAACGCCGTCGACGTGCGTGGCGCGATTCGGTTAGGCGTCGACAGCGGCTTGGACTGAAGGAGCCTCGTCACGAGGCCTGCGCGGATCGCGGACGACGAGCACGGGGCATGGTGCGTGGCGCATGACCGCCTGGGAGACGCTGCCGAGGAGGAGTGAGGCGACGGTGCCATGTCCGCGCGTACCTACGGCAATCAGCCGTGCCCCGATCTCCGCCGCGTAGGCACAGATCGTCTCGGCCGGATCGCCGGTCGCGAGCCTCGTGATGATCGGGACGCCAGCCTCCTCAGCCCGTCCAGCAGCGACGCTGAGTGTCGTCTCGGCGTGCGTTCTCTCAGCGTCGAGAATGTCCGCGAGAACGGCGGTTGAGGGGTACGCGAGCCCGAAGTCGCCCTGGAGTGCCCGCCACACCGTGATCACCGCAAGCCCACTCCCCGTTTCCAGCGAGAGCGCGAGCGCTTCTTCGAGCGCCGCGTTCGCTGCAGGGGAGCCGTCGGTGCCGACAAGGATTTCGCGCATGCCGAGCATCCTGTTCCGAGAAGCGACAGGATGCATCGGGGCAGCCGCTCACTCCGCTGCGGAAAACCCGCAAGCGGCACGGGGTCAACAACCGATGTCTGCTGTCCCCCCGGTCGGGAAGAATGCTCCGCGTGAGCCACACTGCGGTCATCATCACCGTTGCCTACTCGATCGCCGTCATCCTCGGGTCGGCGATCTCGTTCGCGATCTTCCGCTCGACATCGCGCCCGCTCGAGGAGGACCGCTCGGGGATCTGGTCGCGTCGCGAGACGACCTGGCTCGTGATCATGATCGTGACGCTCTTCGCGCTGCTTATGGGCACGATCTTCTACGTCCCCTACGGCGAGACGGCGGGCCCTCGTGGCCAGGTCGTCCGCGTCGTCGGCGTCCAGTACGCGTGGGCCATCGACGCACCGCAGCCGATCGTCACCGGCAGGCCGGTCGCGTTCCTCGCCCGCTCGCGCGACGTCGCCCACGGGTTCGGCGTCTACAACCCCTCCGGCACGCTGATCTTCCAGGCGCAGGTCGTCGCTGATCACGAGCAGAAGATCGTTCACACGTTCTCCGAGCCGGGGACGTACACCGTTCACTGTCTCGAGTTCTGCGGCGCGGGCCATCACCTGATGAGCACGACCTTCGAGGTGAAGGCAGCGTGATCGACGAGCAGGACCGCGCGATCGCGCGGCGGCTGACGGTGAGCTACATCGTCTGGTCGACGATCATCCTTGCTGCCTCGGGTCTGCTCGGAGTCGTGATGCGATTGAGCCAGGCTGTGCCGCAGCTCAGGGTCGGCGACAACTTCTGGTACGCGATGATGACCGCGCACGGCCTGGGCGCTTTCGTCGGCTGGGCCGGGTTCGCGGTGATGGGCCTTGCCTGGTGGGTTCTCGCCGGTGTTGGCTTCCCGGTGCGCGGCTTCGGCCTCGTGATGGCCCGCCTGACGTGGTGGCTGATGGTGCTCGGCGTGCTTGGCGTGATCATCACGACGATCTTCATGGGCTTCGGAGCATCGTGGGTCTTCCTTTACCCGCTGCCGTTTTACGGATCCGGGAACTGGGGCGCCTGGGCCACGGGGCTCTTCTCGTTCTCCGTTCTCCTCGCCGGTCTTGCGATCGTCACATGGTGCTTCGGGATCTTGCATACGGTGATGAACCGCGAGGCGCTTCAGAGCGTCTCGGGCTCGATCGGCAAGCGGCTCGGTCTTGCGTTCGGCTGGGGCTTTCTCATGCCCCGTACGTTCGCGGCGAAGAAGTCTGTCCCGTACCCCGTGATTCCGCTCGCCGTGATCGGCCTCGACATGATCATTGCCACGCTCCCACTCGCGGGGCTCCTGATCTGGCAGATCTTCGAGTCGATGGGCGTCGTCGGAAGCGCGAACGACCTGCTCGCGAAGAACATCCTCTGGTGGTTCGGACACCCGGTCGTCTATCTCTTGCTCTTCCCAGCGGTTGCCGTCTACTACTGGCTGATTCCGAGGTACGCCGGCCGCGACCTCGTTGCCGGTCACGTGATCGCCGTTGCGTGGACGGTCGCAGTGATCGCGAACGTCTTCGTCTGGGCCCACCACCTCTATCTCGACTACCCGAGCGGAACGGCGCAGGCGCAGATCAACACGGCCATGCAACCGATCACGTTTGCGCTCGTGCTCCCCTCAGCGCTGTCGCTCTACAGTCTCGGGTTCACGATCTACCGGTCGCGCTTCCGCTGGACACCTGCGTCGACAGCGCTGTTCTTCGGCCTTGTCGGATGGTTGCTCGCCGGTCTCTCGGGAATCGTCAACGCAACGATCGCTCTCGACGTTGCGATCCACAACACACTGTGGATCGTCGGCCACTTCCACCACATGGCGATGCTGAACATCGGGCTGCTGATCTTCGGCGCCGTCTACGCCCTGTTGCCCGAGCTCTCCGGCAAGGCGCTCTACAGCGAGCGGATGGCCTGGATTCACGTGTGGATCACCTTTGTTGTCGGGATGATCTTCTTCGGGATCTGGCTCGTCCAGGGACTCGACGGCGCCCCCCGGCGATGGTCTGTCCTCCCGTCCGACTACGACACGCTCACACGTATCTCGCTGCCGTTCGCCTTCATCCTCGCCGCAGCGCAGGCGCTGTTCTTCTGGAACGTGATGCAGACACTGCGAGGAAAGGGCGGGGTTGCGACGTTCGACGAGCGCGGCATTCCCGAGCCGTCGAAGGTGCGGAAGGAGTCGTCGGTACACAGCATCGAGGCAGCGGTGATGATCGTTGCTCTCGCGCTCGCGTTGATCTTCGCCGTCGGAGGGTATCTCGTCGGTCGTGAGTATGGGTCGAATGGCGGCGACACGCCGGCGACGACTGCGGTCGAGACGGGTGGCGGTGGCAAGGGCACGGTCACAGGTGACGCAGCGGCCGGCGCCGAGGTGTTTGCGAGCTCATCCTGCTCGAACTGCCATACGCTCGAAGACGCCGGCGCCACGGGGACTGTCGGGCCGTCGCTCGACGAGAAGAAGCCGTCCGAGGCGCGCGTGATCGACCGCGTCACCAACGGCCTCAACGGGATGCCCGCCTACCCGCAACTCGACGAGCAGCAGATCGCCGACGTCGCCGCGTACGTCAACGAGTCGACGAAGTAGACACGGCTTGCTCCCTCCCGCTAGCCGCGGAGGGCGCGAAGGGCGTTGAGGATCACGGCCACGTCGATGACCTCCTGGAAGAGCGCGCCCCAGACGGGGGGGAGGTAGCCGAAGGCCGCAAAGAACATTGCGGCGACGGAGAGGCCGAGGCCGAACACGACGCTCTGACGCGCGATGTGCAGTGAGCGCCGGCCGATAGCGATCGCCAACGCGATCCTGTTGGCGTTGTCGACAGTGATCACGACGTCCGCCGTCTCGGACGAGATCGTGGCGCCCTTGCCCGCCATTGCAATGCCCACATCAGCGAGCGCGAGTGCAGGAGCGTCGTTGATCCCGTCACCGACCATGACGACGTTGCGCATCTCCGGCCGGTCGCGGGTCGAGCGAACGACGTCGAGCTTTCCCTCGGGCGTCTGCTCGGAGTAGACCGTCTCGATACCGGCACTTCGGGCAACCTCGTCCGCGATCTCGGCCCTGTCGCCCGTGAGGAGTGCCACGCGGGTGACACCGACATCTCGAAGCTCCCGGGCGAGCGTCTCCGCGCCGGGGCGAAGTCGATCGCCCATCACCATCACGGCAGCGAGCTCGCCGTCGATGCCGACGAGGATCTTTGCTCGCCCGGCTCCATCTCCGCTGTCGTGCTCCCGGGCTTTGTCTCGGACGCCGACGTAGCCGTTGCTCTCAAGCCAGGCGCTCGAGCCAACTGCGACGATCGAGCCGTCGATCGTGCCGATGATGCCGCGGCCAGCGTCCTCGGTGACGCCGGTCGGGAGGGAGAGTGAGAGCTCTCGGGCCGCTGCGGCAGATACGAGGCTCTCGGCGAGGACGTGGGTCGACATCTGGTCGACGGATGCCGCGAGCCGGAGAACGTCGTCAGCGGCCAGCTGACCGTAGACGACGATGTCCTCGAGCTCGGGCTGGCCGAGCGTGAGTGTGCCCGTCTTGTCGAGCAGCACCGTCTTTGCTGTCCCGAGTCGCTCGAGTGCGCCGCCTCCCTTGACGATGATTCCGGCCCTTGCTGCCCGAGAGAGGCCGGCGACGAACGCGATCGGCGCCGCGAGGATCAGCGGGCAGGGCGTTGCCACGACCATGACTGCCAATCCACGCGTTGGATCGCCGGAGGCAAGCCATGCGAGGCCCGCCACGATGAGAGAGAACGGCAGGAAGTAGGCCGCGTAGCGGTCTGCAAGTCGCGTGAACTGTGCCCTGTCGACCTCGGCACTTCGGACGAGTCGGACGATCGCGGCGTAGGCGCTCTGCGCGGCCGGGGCGGTGACGTGGAGGTCGAAGGCGTCGCCCGCGTTTGCGGTCCCCGAACGGACGTGGCCATGGCTCGTGATCGTGACCGGGAGTGCCTCACCCGTCAGGGCGGATTCGTCGAGCACGGCCTCACGGCTCGCTACGGCGCCGTCGGCCGGGACGATCTCACCGGCGCGGACGGAAACGAGGTCTCCGACCACGAGCGCCTCGACCTGTACCTCCTCGAGGGACTCGCCGACGTAGCGGTGCGCCGTGCGAGGTGCTCGGGCAACCAGAAGGCGGAGCTCTCGGCGGGCGCGTCCGTCCGCCCACGCCTCGAGTGCGGCCCCACCTGACATCATCAGCGCGACAATCGCAGCGGCGAGAAACTCGCCGAGCGCGAGTGCCCAGATGATTGCGACGAGCGCGATCGCGTCGACGCCGACATCGCCGCGAAGCAGTGAACGGGCCGTTGAGAGCACCAGCGGGACGAGCACGGCGACGGCGCCCACGGCCCAGGCGATGTCCGCCCAGCTCTCCTTACCGCTCAGCCAGAGCGCGGCTCCTGCCACGATCGAACCGAGCGCGACAAGCGGAAGCCCGCGGTCGCGAAGGATTGCGAGCTGATCAGAGAAGGGTGACTGCTCGTCGATGCGACTACCTTCCTCCGTGGAGAGCCACGAGGAGGCTTTGTCGTGGCACACCGGCTGACCGATCCATAGCGTCATCGTGCCGGATAGCCGCCGGTTGAGGGTGGTGGACTCGCGCGGAGCGCGTCTCGCGTGCCAGTTCTACTGCACGAGCTGGAGCAGCGTCCCGGCGTCGAGGTCGCCCTGCAGCGGATGGCGAAGCGGTACTTCCGGGTGGATGGCGTAGTGGTTACGTCTCCCGACCCGCGCCCGGTCGACGTAGCCCGCTGCGACGAGGTCGTTCACGATCGCCTGCACCGCTCGCTCTGTGATGCCGACTCCCGCTGCGATGTCACGGAGTCGAGCATCGGGATCCCGCGCGATGCAGAGAAAGACCTGTGCATGGTGGGAGAGGAATGTCCACGAAGTCATCGAGGTGCCTCGGCCGGTTTCTCGGGCTCTTTGGCGCGAGTGCTGAAGAACGATAGTCCGATCGCTCCCGCGAGGACGCCGACGATGACGAGGAGCGAGAGCCACGTCGGAACCTTCCAGATGTCGGTGAGCAGCATCTTGGCCCCGACCCACACAAGAACGATTGCGAGTCCGTGTGTGAGGTAGGCGAAGCGATCCATCATCCCCGCGAGGAGGAAGTAGAGCGACCGCAGGCCGAGGAGGGCAAAGGCGTTGGCGGCAAAGACGATGAATGCGTCCTCGGTGATCGCGAAGATCGCAGGGATCGAGTCGATAGCGAAGATGAGATCGGTCGTCGCGAGGACGACGACGACGGCTGCGGTAACCGTCGTTCCGGGCCAGACGCGCTTCATGCCGCGAAGGACGATGTTCCTTTCCGGGTGAACCTCTTCGCTCGAATGGCGCGCGAGCTTGATGCCGGTCGCAATGAGGAGGAGACCGAAGAGGTAGATCGTGAAGTGGAATGCATCGAGGAGCGCAGCCCCCGCGACGATGAAGACTGCCCTCATCACGAGGGCCATGACGATGCCGATCGACAGGAGGCGCCCCTGCTTGTTCATCGGGATCGCGAAGGACGCGAAGATGAGGGCGAAGACGAAGATGTTGTCGATCGAGAGGCTACGCTCGATCAGGTAGCCGGCGAGGTACTCCTCGGCTGCGTCGCGTCCCTGCCACGCACCCATGACGAAGGTGAACGACATTCCGAGCGCAAGCCAGAAGATGCTCCAGATGACGGTGCTGCGAAACGTGATCCCGCGGCGGCCGAAGAGGAAGAAGTCGATGGCGAGGAAACCGAGGATGGCCAGGACGAGCCCACCCCAGATGGTTACTTGAGAACTTGACATATGCGAGGTATATTACCGGAAATCAATTTCCGACGTAATGGGTTACACCCACGGTTACATCTGTCGAGGAATGGTTCTTGTGAGCGTGGCGCACTAGCCTCCTCCGTCATGATCACTCAAGCGTTCCACAGAGAGCCCGGCCTCACAGCGCGGCAGCGTGAAGTCGTTGCGCTGATCGCGGCAGGGTGCTCGAACGACGAGGTCGGCGAGCGGCTGGGAATCTCGCCCAGAACAGCGAAGGCGCATTCGGACACCTTGCGTACGAAGCTGGGTGTGAGTCGCCGCCGGCAGATTCCCGTCGCGTTTCGGGTACTCACGGGGGAGGATCCGCTCTCGGCAAGCCTCGGCGTGCTCCATCGGCGACCGGGGGTCTAGAGGAGGGCGTCCGCGGCTTTCTCCCCCGTGTGCCGCGGGCGCCCCACTTTTCCGATGAGCCATCCTGTTGTAGCCTGCTTGGTTCACCCGATGGCCGGTTCTCCCAAGCCACCCCTCCGCAGGCGTCGCCTTCTCGAGCGTCCGCGGCTGATCCGGGCGCTCGATCGCTCCCGGGCCCGTGTGCGCATGCTCGTTGCCGGGCCGGGTTTCGGGAAGACGATCCTCGCGGAGCAGTGGGCGGCTGGGGAGCGGCGGGTTGCGTGGGTGAGGGCTCATCGACCGTCGGCCGATGTTGCAGTGCTTGCGCGGGAAATGGCTGCGGCCGGTGCAGAGATCATCCCGGGCTCCGATCGGAGGCTGCGCGAACGGCTCAATGCGACGCCCGATCCAACGGCGGAGCTCGATGTGCTCATCGACCTGTTGTCCGAGGACTTCGCCGACTGGCCCGACGACGCGTGGATCGTGATCGATGACTACCAACACATCCGTGAGTCGCCTACCGCCGAGGCGTTCGTCGAGGGTCTCGTCCAGCAGTCGCCTCTTCAGGTGATGATCTCGACGAGGGATCGCCCGACCTGGGTCTCGACGCGCAGCATTCTCTACGGCGAGGTGCTGGAGGTCGGGCAGGCGATGCTCGCGATGACCGAGGACGAGGTGACGGAGATGCTCGCCGGCGTTCGTGACGAGATGACGTCCGGCCTGCTTGCTCTTGCCGGTGGGTGGCCGGCGGTGATCGGGCTTGCGAGCCTGACGACGTCCGACTCACCGCTGCCCGAGGAGCACATGGACCTACCCGGTCAGCTGTACGAATTCTTCGCAGACGAGGTCTACCGCGGCCTCGAGCCGGATGTGCGAAATGGCCTCGGGTTGCTTGCGACAGCGCCGAGCCTCGACCGCGAGCTTGCCGTCGAGCTGCTCGGGGCGGAGCGAGCGGCGCGGGTGTGCGGGGAGGCGCTGACGCTCGGCGTGTTGGAGGAGCGTGGGGGCAAGCTGGAGTTGCATCCGCTTGCAGCGGCGTTTCTGGAGGAGCGGGCGCGGCGGGAAATGACACGCGACGTGCAGGACGCGTTCGCGGACTGCCTGGTCGTCTATCGGCAGCGAAAGGAATGGGACGCCGTTTACGAGTTGGTCGACCGATATGGAACTGTTCTCGACCTCGAACAGCTCCTTCATGAGGCTCTCAGTGAGCTGTTGAATCTTGGGAGACTCGCCACGCTCGAGACGTGGATCGATCGTGCGTCCGCCCGTAGACGTGTCTCTCCAGCCATTGAGGTGGCAAGGGCAGAGATCGCATTGAGGTACGGAAAGCACATGAGCGCGCAGACAATTGCGCAACGCGCAATCGAGATGGAAGGCGCGAGTTCCTTTGATGTCTTTCGCGCCGCAATGGTCGCGGGGCGTTCAGCACACGCTGGATCCCGCGAGGACTCCGCGCTTAACTTCTATCGACTTGCCGAGCGTGTCGCTGAGTCACAGCGCAACGGCCGGGATGCGCTTTGGGGGCAACTAATGTGTGCGTCGGCCCTTGAGCTTGATGAAGCTCATGATCTCTTGAAGGTTCTTGAATCAACCGCGAGTAGCTCCGATCCGTATGAACTTGTTCGGATGGTAGATAAGAGGGTGGGAATGGACTTCCGCTTCGGCGCGATTCGCCATCTCGCTGCCGCTCGACAGGTCGCTGAGTTGGTCGCGGATCTGGAAGACCCGTTCGTGCGGTGCTCGTTCAGGTGCACGTTCGCATGCGCGCTCAACCTAAATGCGGAGTATGCCGACGCACACGACCAAGCCCTCATGGCACTCCATGACGCCAACGAGTTTCGAGTTGATCCCGCTGTCGCATACGCGCAGGCGGTGCTTGCAACGGCTCTCTCCGGGATGGGAAAGCACTATGAGGCTCACGAGGCACTCGACGACTCAGCCCGTGAAGCGCGGCGGTGCAACGACGAGTACGGGATACAAAACGTCTATGCCAGCCGAGTCAGGACTCTGCTGCAGCAAGGTCGAGTGACCGAGGCATGCATTTTGGAGCCGCCCGACCTCACGATCTCGGTGAACGCGATGAAAGGCGAGGTGCTTGCCTCCCGGGGACTCGCTCTGGCCTCAGTGGGGCGACTCGACGAGGCTCGCGTCCTACATGTACAGGCGCTCGCCGTGACGAGGGCTGTAGAAGCGCGTGTACTTGGAGTCGCCATCGACGCGGTGTGTGGCGTGAATGGCCGGACGACCGGAATGCTCGACTCGGTCGAGAAGCTTCTGGACACAGCATTCGACGCGGGCGCTGTTGATCTCGTCGTGACGGCGTACCGCGCGAATCCAGATCTGCTTGCAGCTCTGCTTTCGTCTGCGCGCACCCGCGAGCGCGCGCTTTACATAGTGGCGCGAGCGGGGGATGGTCCTCTGGCGAATGCGATCGGACGTGAGATAGCACCGCTAGCTGGCCCCGTCTCGACTCTCTCGCCGCGAGAGCGCGAGGTGTACGAGTTGCTCTGCGAGGGGGTCTCCAACGCGGAAATAGCGCGGCGCCTCTTCATTGTGGAGGCGACAGTCAAGGTGCACGTTCATCACCTTTTCGACAAACTCGGCATCCGATCGCGAACCGCCATTGCCATGAACGCTGCGCGTGACCGCTGGCGTCAGGCGGCGTCTGCAGTTAACGACGAGACGGGGGCGATCGGCTCCCCCGCGCTCGCGCCCGCTACGAGTTCCGCGTCTTCTGAATAGGTCGGCTCGAAATCGGCTCGCTTCGCGGTCCTGTACTCCTCCGTAGCTCCCGCGAGAATTGCTTCGAACGCAGCGACGGCCGACGTGTCGAACTGGCTTTCTACAGCTTGCGCAAGGCGCAGCCGGGCAACCCGAGTCGGCATCGCATCGCGATACGAACGATTTGATGTCATCGCGTTGTAGGCGTCTGCTACAGCAATGATTCTGGAGGTCTGGGGGATGTCATCTCCCGCGAGCTTGTCTGGGTAGCCTTCACCGTCGACGCGTTCGTGATGGTGCCGCACAACCAATGCGACGTCCGCGTATAGGTCAACCCTGTTCAAGATGCTCTCTCCAATTGCAGGGTGTTCTTGCATCTGACGTCGCTCCTCGAGCGTCAACGGGCCGTTCTTCAGCAGTAGGCTTGCCGGCAGCCCGACCTTGCCGATGTCATGGACGAGGCCGCAGAGGTATGTCCGTTCCTGGACGTCCGCCGAGAGACCCATTCGTTCGGCGATATCCCTTGCATAGATCGCAACCGCTTTCGAATGACCGGCCGTGTACTGATCACTCTTCTCAAGAGTTGCAACGAGAGCCTCCGCAAACGACATGTTCGCCCGTTTGAGATCAAGCGCTAGTTGCCGCTGCTGCTGGTACATACCGAAGAGGCGCTGCGCGGCTAGGGCAGGGATGAAGAAGAGTGGCAACGTCCACGGCGACACATTCGTGTAGGCCAGAGTGAGCGCAGCGACAATGGGCGCGTAAAGAGGCACCGACATCAAGAGAAGTGGGCTGAGCGTGCGGAGCAATCCGATGATACTTCGACCGCGAATCCGTGCCGTGACGGCAGCGAAGAGCATGTCCAACAGCTCGGCACTGAACGCTGCAGCAAGCGTCGCGATCAACAGAGTTGCGAACGCATCAGACGAAATGTCAGTGAAGCGCTGTGCCACTAGACCAGCGGCAGCACCGGTAATGAATCGTGAACTTGCATAACTGGCCATCTTGAGGCGAGGCGCTCGATCGGGGTCAGATCGAGCGAGCAACTCCGGATCGCCCAGCATGGAGGCTGCATTGATAAGGCCTGCTGCAAGGGGTCCGAACAGCACGGCCGCGAAGAGCGTCGGCAGCAGCGCGATGGAGAGCTGGGTGGTTCGAGTGATCCAAACCCCGCTGCGCTCGGCGACAGCGTTCACAACGATGAGCGCCGCGATCGTCCACGGAGCGCCCCCGAGCGTGTACCCGTCAAGGAGCAGCCAGACGAAGACGGCTATAGACGCCATCGTCAGCCCTACGGTGTACTGCTGAGTTCTCCGTTGAATTTCAGTGGCCAACTTGCGCTATCCCTCGATTGGGGTATACGATCTGTGGTGCCGTTAGTCCCCTAGCTAGGAGCGAACGATGCGTAAGTACTTTCGTCGTGTCGCAGCTCATGCACTCATGAGCGGCGCGAAAGACTGGTAGCCGTCAGATCCTGAGTTCAACGCCTCTGGTGGGCATCCCTCTTTCGGGGGGTTTCGCCAGATCGTTGGGGGCAGGGTCCGACGGTCTAACCACAGTGAAGTAG
>JBKJVI010000100.1:0-3796 GCA_046590225.1 Gaiella sp.
AACGAGATCGTGACTGCCGTCGCTTCCCGTGAACCGAGGGTCAGGCTGATCGAGTGTTCCCGGGGCGGCAAGGTGGCTGCCCAGAATCGCGGTGTCGCCGAGACCTCGTCGGACGTGGTCGCCTTCTCCGACGGGAATGCGACCTGGGCACCGGACGCGCTGCGACGACTCGTGGCGAATCTGGCCGACCCGGACGTCGCCTACGTTTGTGGTCAGTTGCGGCTCGAGAACGCGGCGGGGACAAATCGGGAGGGAACGTACTGGCGGTACGAAATGAAGCTGCGCGAAGCCGAATCGCATCTCGGTTCGGTGACCGGAGGCAACGGCTCGATCTACGCCCTCAACCGCGCCGACTACATCGAGGTCGATCCACGCTGGGGCCACGATCTCTCGTTCCCGTACCGCATGGTGCAGGCCGGACGCCGGGCCGTCTACGAGCCTGCGGCACACGCGTTCGAGAAGCCGACTCCCTCGAACGAGACGGAGTATCGGCGCAAGGTGAGGATGTTCGAGCATTGCTGGGAGATCACGCTGCGCGGCTCGATGTTCCGGGATCTGCCGCCCGGGTATCTCGTCGAGGTCATCTCGCACCGCCTCCTGCGGTACGGCAGCGGGTTCCTCCACCTGGCCCTCCTCGCCTCGAGCGTCGCGCTCATCGCAGACGGATGGGCGTACGGCATCGTGCTCGCGGGCCAGGTGGCGTTGATCGCGATGGCGGCGGCCGGGATTCCGATCGCCCGCTACTACGTGCTCGTCACCTGGGCCACGGTCGTCGCGCTCTGGAACTACCTCCGTCGCGGCGTGCCCGCGACGTGGGAGGCAGCCGAAGGTTCGCGCTGACCGGGCAGGCCGTAACGATCGGCTGTCCGGAAACGAAACGTCTCCGAACGAGGATAGCCAGAGCGACCACGTTTGGATATCCTTGGAGCATGAAGACGACCATCGACGTCGATCGACGACTCGCTGACGAGGTAGCCCAGATGCTTGGGACCGAGACGCTGAAGGACACCGTGAACGCCGCGCTCGCCGAGGTGCGCCGCACGGAATTGCGGCGCCGTCTGGCCGCGCGAGTGAGGAACGGCACCTTGCCGGTTCCAACGATCGCGGAGCTCAGGAAAATGCGTGCACCGGCCGTTCCGGTGGGCGCGCTGTCGTCGCCTCGCCGCAACTCCGCCTCGTGACCCTCGTCGTTGTCGACACGAGCGTGTGGCAACGACGCCGTCAGCCTGGCGTTGGTGACGCGCTTGGCGATGCGATCGACGCCGACGCCGTGGCGATGGTGGATCCGATCGAGCTCGAGCTCCTGCGGTCGGCGCGGGGAGGCGCCGATCATGACGAGATTCGCGAGGAGTACTCGGGACTTCATCGCATCCCTCTCGACGCAGAGATTGGCGCTCGGGCGGTCGAGGTGCAATCGGGCCTCGCGAGGCTCGGGTATCACCGTGGACCCTCGGTGACCGATCTCCTCGCGGCGGCTGCAGCCGAAGCCGTCGGTGCCGAGCTCTGGCACTGCGACCGACACTTCGAATTGATCGCCGAAGTGACGGGGCAGTCGCTACGACGGCTCGGCACGTGAATCGCGCCCTTGACGCCGTCACGGCGGCGTGCGGCCCCGTTGCCGCAAGCCCATTCCTGGTGGCGGGGGCGGTCGCGGTGAAACTCGAAGATGGCGGTCCCGTTCTCTTCAGGCAGACCCGGGTCGGACGCGACGGCGTCGACTTCGAGCTGTTGAAGCTGCGCACGATGGTCGTCGACGCCGAGCACAAGGGCGCCGGGTTCGCAATTGACGCGGGGGACAGCCGCATCACGCGGGTGGGCAGGATCCTGCGCAAGACCTCCATCGACGAGCTCCCACAGCTCTGGAACGTCGTTCGGGGCGACATGAGCCTCATCGGACCTCGACCCACGCTGCGCTACCAGGTCGAGAAGTACACGGCGCGGCAGCGGAAGCGGCTTGACGTGCTGCCGGGTCTGACCGGTTGGGCGCAGATTCACGGCCGTGCGACCTTGCCGTGGGACGAGCGTATCGAGCTCGACGTCTGGTACGTCGAGAACCGCTCCCCGGCCGTCGATCTGAGGATTCTCCTGCGGACGCCTCGGGCCCTCGTCGGAGGCACGTACAAGGGTGAGAGCGGCGGTTGGAGAGGTGGCGATGGGGACGCGCGCTAGTCGTCTGGCGGACCTCCGCTCGGTTTGTCTCCCGGACGCGCTGACGGGGGTGCTACTCGCTGGGATGTTGGTGGTCGTCCTCTACAACGCCTTCCACTACCCGTCCGTCGCAGGGTATGACGCCGAGCTTCACATTCGGTATGCCCGCACGCTCGTCACCGAATGGCGCATCCCCACCGAGCTCCGGAACTACTATACCCCGCCCGGCTTCTTCCTCCTCGCGGGCCCCCTCGTCGAGCTTGGCGATCGACTCGGTCTTGCCGACGTGGGTGACCTCGGGCAGGTGCTCGACGGCATCCTGACCGTCGCCACGGGGGTGCTCGTCGCCCTGATGTGCTCGATCTGCTTCCCCGACCGGCGCTGGCTTCGGCTCGCGGCGCTCGCGTTCTTCGTCTCCATTCCCATCGTGCTCAAGACGGCGGCCATGTTTCATCCTCAGCCGCTCGTCGCGTTCCTCGCCGCTCTCGCGGTCGTTCTGTGCGCGCGAATGCTCCGTGACCGTCGCTTTGGAGTGGGTGCAGCCGTCGTGCTGGGTCTCGTCGTCGGCGCGGGCCAGCTCGTCCGCTCAGCCGGCCTCTGGGCGTTTGGCGTCGTCTGCATTGCACTGTTCGTCGCTGCGCTCTTCCACCGGCCCGAGCGTCGCGCTGCCCTGCGGGCGCTCGTCATCGTCGGTGTCCTCGGCATGTTGCTGGCCCTGCCCTGGTACGCCTATCTCCATTCACGCTATTCGAACCCGGTGTTCGGCCGGGGTGCGCCTGCCGGACCGGTGATCGTTCCTACGATCGTGCCGGGCCGGTCCGCCGCATCGCCGCCGTTTCGGCTCGTTGCCGCGGCTCCGAGCTTCGCGTCGCAGCGGCTCTGGTTCTACGTCGACCCCGGTCTGCCCGACGTCGTCACCGGGCCGCACCGGGGAAAGCTGGCGCCCGCCTTCTGGCCGATTCTCTACGCCGACACGTGGGGCGACTTCTTCGGGAACTGGAAGTGGGGCGCGATCCAGAAGCCGATGACCGAGTCGGTCGAGAACCGGCTCACAATCCAGAGCGTCGTGGGTGTCGTGCCAACGTTTCTCGCTGCGGTCGGGCTCATCGCGATCGCCGGCCTCGCCGCTTGTCGCGTTCGCTCGAGGCCTGAGCTCCTCCCGGTCGCCCTGCTCCCGCTCGCAGCGCTCGCCGGGACGCTGTACTACGCCTACTCGTATCCGTCCTCCGACGGCGACACGGTCAAGGCGCTGTTCCTCCTTCCCGGGGTGTCCGGGATAACCGTCGGCTTCGGATTCGCGGTCGAGACCCTCGGCCGGCGCTCCCGTCCGCTTGCGGTCGCGCTCGCCGTCGTCCTGGCGGTCTGCTTTGCGATCTCGGTTGCGTTTGGGATTGCATGAGCGGAGAGCCCGACAGGATCGAGTGGCTTCTCGTTCGCGTCGGACTTGTCGCCATGGCGGTCATCACGGTTGCCGTCGTCACTGGTTGGAAGGTGCGTGAGCTTCGCGAAGGCCCTGCGCCGACGAGGCTCGAGCTGAGTCTTAGTTGCCTGAACGGGGAGAAGGGGGCCGCGACGACGGCACCCGAGGGCGATCCCCTCGCGGCCAGTGCCGGCGACGGGTCGTTCAGGACGACGATCGAGGGCAATG
>JBKJVI010000194.1:0-4855 GCA_046590225.1 Gaiella sp.
ATCACTACGAACGGGCTGCGTTCGATCCAGGCCCGGCAGTGATCATCGATGTGATCGATCACCTTCTTGACCTGCGATTCCATTGGCTCCCCGAGCGTCGCGAGGACCTCGTCCGCCCTCGTCACGACCTGCTCGGGTTGATACCCCGGTTCACGACTCATTCGACACCCTGACACTCTGCCACTCTGCCGTCCGTCCATACAACCGTCTCCATGGATCCCAGTATTGACAGCATCGCGCCATTTCGTAGGGGAGGCTCCCGACGCTGGCCAGCCTAGGGCAATAGAGTCTCGGCATGCTGAAGGGGTGCTGCGCGTGCAATGCCGTCGGCTACGAAGTCGCGGACGAGTTCGTCGTCGCTTATAACTGCCACTGCTCGAACTGTCGCGCGACGACAGGGTCAGCTTTCCTGCCATGGGGCGAGATCGAACCCGAGAAGCTGAGAGTCAAGAAAGGGGCGAGTTCGCTACTGGTGGACGGCGATGCCGAGGCCGCCCACGCAATACGCTGCGGTCAGTGCTGGTCACTCCTGTACTGGACGGCCCCCCGGTCTCCCGACCCAGCCTGGGCCGTCAGGGTGTCGAACAACGTCCCGAAAATGACGGTGTGCATGGCTCGATTGAGTCTGGGCGCCCCAACCGGGACGCCCAGACTAAGCCTGCTTCAGGAATTACTGCTAGCGGCCGGAGATGCCGCCGCAGGCGACGGGCAGAACCGCCTCGAACAGCGTGTCGTACCCGCCGACGGGGCCGGTGGAGTTGCCGTCGCGAGCCAGCCCGTGGACGACGATGTGCAGGGAGCCGAGGCTGTCAAGGACGTTTTGCGGAATCGTGAATGTGCGGTTGTAGTTCAGGTTGCCTTCATCATCGCCTACCGGAAAGCGCTCGAGTGCAAGACCGCTCCCGGGTGAGGTGTCACCCGTTGTCGTGAACGAAACGTCGATCGGCCCGTAGAACGGAGCGCCCTCACCGAGGTCGATCAGGCCGTCGCCGCTTGTGTCGGCCGTCGCGGGCGGGCACACGTTAGTGTCGCCGAGATTCCCATGGATGTGCATTGCGTGCGGCAGGCTCGGCGTCAGTCCACGAACGTGAATGTTGACGTGCACCTCTGTGCCCGTCACCTTGAGGCGCGCAGTACCGGTCACATTCGAGCCACCGTCAGCGGTCGAGTCATGAGGGATAGGGGCAAGCGTCGCTTCAAAGCGGGTCTTCGCGTTCGTCGCAAGAGCGACGGTACTCAGCACGGACGCGGCCACGATGGCCAGCCCGACGTACAACATAAGTCGTTTCCGAAACACAATTAATCCCCTCGATTGATCATGGTTGATTCATCCGCGGAAACGAACGCCGTCGCCGCCTCAGTGTCCTACCCATAGCGCCCGCCGTCCAAACTCGCCCCCTTGCAGTCATGCCTATGCCCCAGGCGGAGAATGACGGGGAGGCCACTGATCCGCGGAGCGCGGTTTCGGGCTGTGGGCTGTCGAGGTGCCTGATGTGGCTCCGTTTGTCGGCTACGCCGGCCTCCTGGTGCAGACGTTCAGACAAGCGTGCCTTCGCGGTCGAGAACAAGGAACGGAGTCGCAACGTTTGCAGTGAACTCGCGAGCCAGAATCAGCGGCAGGCTAGGTGCGGCGGCCATCTCCTCGCTGAGGTTACCGGCCGATGTCAGGTCCGAGCGACTGAGCGAGCGTTTCACGTTCTCTGGTAAGACGCATCGGTCGCCATCCGATGTCTTCCGCAGCGCCACACCATCAAACGCCTGTCGAGCGGGGGCAGGATATGAACGAAATACCTGGACCTAAGAAATGCTCATTTCCAGGGCTTTCCGCACGGGCAATTGTTGCCGGGCGCCGCGAAAGCCAGAGCCGTTCACCGATGTCACGATCGGTCAGCCCTTCGGCGATCAGCGCGCGCACGTCGCGCTCTCGTGCCGTGAGAACAACCAATCGGTCGTACAGGTGTTCCGCGCCGCGGCGCCCGGGCCACGAACCCTCGGCGTCCGACGCGTTCTAGGCGCTCGGTCGAGACGGCGTCCGACCGCTCCGACCGCTTCCTGCCACTCGCCCGCGTCCTCGCAGGACTGCTCTTCTTCGCCGGCCTGTTCCTGAACCGCAGTGAGCCGAGCAGCGAGACTGGCACCACGAACACGTTCGCTTACTGGCACGATAACCACGGACCGCACCAAATCGTCGGCCTCATCGTTGCACCCTGATCGCGCCCCCCTTGCTCTTCTTCGGAGCAGAACCACTGCGACGGGGTGCGCATCGAACACTCGCCCGGCAGACGACGCGATCTCGTGAGAACCCGATGGACGGCATGTCGGCGAGCGTATCCGCGAGCAACGTGCGCAGCCGCGTGCTGGGCACGACCGCTGGCAGCAAGCCCAGCAACCGGCGATCGCCTCTCCGAAGAGGCTTTGACATCGCACGATGAGAACTGAACCGCCTCTGAACTCGGGTGGTGCGATCGCGAAACCGTGGATCTTTCTGGGCATCATCCGCTGGAGCGCCGCGCCAGCGGATGATGTCCAGAGAATCGATCGAGTTCGGTTAGCTGAGGATTGTGTTGCTGCGACCCGGCAGGTAGCAGCTGCCGACCTGGAGTTGCGGCAGGACGACGCGGACTTTCGACTTCGATGGGACGGTCGAGCGGAACGATACGGTCGAGATCACCGTGGGGGCGATTCCCGTCGAGTTCGCGCGCAGGAGCACACGCTTGACGTTGACCCAGCGCGCGAGGGTCGTGTTGTAGCGCTGGAACGTTCCGTACTTGCCAGCGAAGCTCTGGGCGGCGAACACACGCAGCGAGTAGCGATGCGCTGCCACCTTGCCGAGACGCAGACGCGGCTTCACCTTCACGGTCACGGCCTTGCTCGACGTGCTCTTCACTTTCACCGTGTACACGGTGTTCTTGAGCGGTGCGACAACAGTGGTGTATGCGCCACCGGCCGTCGTTTGCACCGTGGCCACCTTGGCTGCCGCGGTCTGCCCACAGGGGGTCGCGAGCACGTCGACGTTCTCACCGACCTTCTGGTTCGAGAGCGTGCCTGCCAAAGTGACCTTGCTCCCGTAGACGACCGCCTGCGGCTGCGCCGCGAGCGTCAGCGTTTCGGCGGGCACCTGGCCGGTCACGGTAATCGTTCCGCGGAAGGTGCTTCCCTTCACGTTGGGATCGGAGTAGGTGAACGATCCCGGTGTCGCGAACGTGCACGTCCCGGTTTGCGTCGGCTGCAGCACAAGCGGGTTCGGCGCGCAGGTCACGCCGGTCACGGTCTTGAAGGTCACCTGGTGGGCGACGGTGTCGCTGTTTGTGAACTGGACGGTGTCACCGGCTGCGATCGTCGCCGCGTTCGGTACGTACCCGTTCCTCGTGATCGAGACCGGCACCGTCGCTGCAGCGGCCACGCCCACGATCACGAGTGACATCACCGAGACAACAGTGATCAGAAATTTGCGTGTCATCATTTCTCCCTTAGTTGGCTTTACACCAAGGTAGAAGCGCGTAGCGACCGGCTCTTGCGCGATCACGCGGAACACTTACAACGTGGGGAGAAACGTTTACAACCGTGCTCCCCCAAACGATCAACTGAAAACAACCCGAAGGGCATGTAATGCTTCACGAAAGTGGCAGGGTTTCGGGTTCTGGTTGCTTGGGGGTCTGGGGAGACTGACAGGCGTCGTGGTGGGCGTCGAGGGGTCTCCTTCCGGCGAGTGACTGGTGGGGTCGGATCGTGTTGAAGAGCTGTCGGTAGGTCTCGGTCTCGCGGCCGAGGTCGTAGCCCTCGCAGACCACGCTGCGCGAAGCTGCCCACTCGTTCCTGCAGGGCGCAAAGGACGGCACCATTCGCGCTCGCGGCGGCGACCCGTACAAGCCGAGCGCGATCCGAGGCTACGAAGCGGCGCTCGACCGGATCCTTCCCGAACTCGGGGGCGCGAAGCTCTCCCAGATCGACCGCTTCGACCTGCAGAAACTCGTCGATCGCTGGCTCGCACAAAGGCTCTCGCCCTCGAGCGTACGTAACCAGCTGATGCCGCTGCGCGTGATCTTCCGCCGTGCCCTTCTGCGCGGAGAGATCGCCGTCAACCCCACGACCGGGCTCGATCTGCCGCCCGTAAGAGGCAAACGCGAACGGGTCGCTACCCCTGCTGAAGCCGCCGCATTGATCGACGCGCTCCCGGTGGAAGACCGGGCGCTGTGGGCGACCGCCCTCTACGCCGGCCTTCGCCGCGGCGAACTGCAAGCCCTTCGCTGGGAGCAAGTCGACCTGGCCGGAGGAACGATCCGGGTCGAACGATCCTGGGACGAGAAGGGCCACTGCTACATCGAGCCGAAGAGCCACGCCAGCGTCCGCAGAGTCCCGATCGCCGCCGTCCTCCGCGACGAACTCCTGGAACACAAGATGCGCTCCCGTCGCAGCGAGGGACTCGTGTTCGGCACGAGCAGCGAGACACCGTTAGTCAGCTCCACGATCTGGCGGCGAGCGCGCACCGCCTGGAAGACCGCCAAGCTCACACCGATCTGTTTGCACGAGGCCCGCCACACGTTCGCCTCACTGATGATCGCCGCCGGGATCAACGCGAAAGCCCTCAGCACCTACATCGGCCACGCAAGCGTCGCCACGACCTTCGACCGCTACGGGCACCTGATGCCCGGAAACGAAATCCAGGCCGCAGCGTGCCTCGACGCCTACCTCGGCGCACAAAAAGACCTCCAGGTCACGGCTGATGCGAAAGCAGCGTGAGGTGAGCCCAACCTCAGAGCGAGACACCGATCCCGAGGACAACGCTCCCACTGGCCCACGAACTGGCTCACGCGCCACCACACGCCACGATCTCCCTGCAAAAAGCCGACTTCGC
>JBKJVI010000009.1:0-17754 GCA_046590225.1 Gaiella sp.
GTCCACGCGACGTCAGGTAGAAGAGCTGTTCAGGGTCCACCTGAGCGATGGCCGCGGCGTGGGTGCAGGCGACGTCGTCGGCGTTGATCTGCAGCCCGGGTATCGCGTCGGCGTGAGCCTTGTTGGAAAGAAGGAGGTTGCGGCATTCCTGGAAGGCGTCGGTTCGCTGAGCACCTTCGTCGACGGTGATCATCCCCCGCCAGACGGCGGTGGACCGGCCGGCGAGCACGCCGCGGAAGGCGAGGTCGGAGGTGGTGTCCTCGGCCGCGTGCTCCTGGGTGGTGTCGTAATCGAGGTGCTGGCGGCCGGTTCCGGCGTAGGCGCCGGTCACGCGGGCGTTCGCGCCGCGGCCCGCAAGCTTGGTCTCCATGCGGATCTTGCCGCGGGCGGAGCCGAATCCGAGCGCGATCCACTCGAGGGAGCCGTCGCGCTCGACCTCGGCCCGCTGCGTCGCAAAGGCCCACGAGGAGGGGGAGAGATCCTGGCCACAGACGTATCGCAGCGAGGCGCCCGAGCCGACGATCAGCTCGGTGACGCCGTTGAAGAGCGCGTCGGTCTTCTCCTCGGCCGAGACGTAGCGCTCCCAGACCTCGGCCTCGGCGCCCTCCTCCAGCACGATCAGCGTGCGCCAGTTGAGCGTCCGGCCGCTCGCCTGCTGCAGCGCCGTCAGTGAAATCGGTGCATCGGGGCGGGTGCCCGCCGGGACGTAGACCAGCGCGCCGCCGGACCAGCCGGCGTCGTTGATCGCGACGAAGGGGTCGGCGCCGCCGGGGACGATCGTCCCCAGGTGCTCGTTGACGAGATCGGGAAAGCGCTCAGCTCCGTCGGCGAGCGACATCACGACCGGGCCATCGGGCTTGCCGTTGCCACTCGCCTCGACGGCGCCGTCGACCTGGGTCAGGTCGCTTGCGCCTTCGGGGATGGCGAGCGTCTCGCCGACGGTCTCGATCGCGGAGGGGTCGCCTGGCTCGGCCGGGGCGTAGGAGGAGAGCTCGAGCTTCGAGAGGTCGTTGAACTCCCAGCCCTTCGTCTTCGGGCCGGGGAGTGTGAGCCCCTTGGCCGCCTCGACCGCCTGAACTCGCCGCTCGACGAGCCACCCTGGCTCGCTCGTGGCGACGGAGCTAGCCAATCGAGCCCTCCATCTGCAGCTCGATCAGCCGGTTGAGCTCGAGGGCGTACTCCATGGGGAGCTCCTTGGCGATCGGCTCGACGAAGCCACGCACGATGGTGGCCATCGCCTCGTCCTCGGTCAGGCCGCGGCTCATGAGGTAGAAGAGCTGCTCCTCGCTGACCTTGGACACGGTCGCCTCATGGCCCATCGTCACGTCGTCCTCGCGGACGTCGACGTAGGGGTAGGTGTCCGAGCGGCTCACCGTGTCGATGAGCAGTGCGTCGCACTTCACCGTCGACTTCGACCCGTGCGCGCCTTCGAGCACCTGCACCAGCCCGCGGTACGACGTGCGGCCGCCGCCCCGGGCCACCGACTTGGAGATGATCGTCGAGGACGTGTTGGGCGCCGAGTGGACCATCTTGGCCCCGGCGTCCTGGTGCTGGCCCTCCCCTGCGAAGGCGACCGAGAGCGTCTCGCCGGAGGCGTGCTCGCCCAGGAGGTAGCACGCGGGGTACTTCATCGTGACCTTGGAGCCGATGTTCCCGTCGATCCACTCCATGCGGCCACCGGCCTGGACGGCGGTGCGCTTGGTGACCAGGTTGTAGACGTTGTTCGACCAGTTCTGGATCGTCGTGTAGCGGCAGCGGCCGCGCGGCTTGACGATGATCTCGACGACCGCCGAGTGCAACGAATCGGACGAGTAGATCGGCGCAGTGCAGCCCTCGACGTAGTGCACATAGGCGTCCTCGTCGACGATAATCAGTGTCCGCTCGAACTGACCCATGTTCTCGGCGTTGATCCTGAAGTACGCCTGCAGCGGCATCTCGATGCGGACACCGGGAGGGACGTAGATGAACGAACCGCCCGACCAGACTGCCGAGTTGAGCGCGGCGAACTTGTTGTCGTTCGCCGGAATGATCGTCGCCATGTGCTGCTTGACGATGTCCTCGTGCTCGCGCAAAGCCGAGTCCATGTCGAGGAAGATCACGCCCTTGGCCTCGAGATCCGCCTGCAGCTTGTGGTAGACGACCTCCGACTCGTATTGCGCACCCACGCCCGCGAGGTACTTCTTCTCGGCCTCGGGGATGCCGAGCTTGTCCCACGTGTCGAGGATCTCGGCCGGCAGGTCCTCCCACTTGTCGACCTGATTTTCGGTCGGCTTGATGTAGTAGTAGATGTTCTCGAAGTCGATCTCGCCAACATTGCCGCCCCACTCGGGCATCGGTCGCGCGTAGAAGTAGTCGAGCGCCTTGTGGCGGAAGTCGCGCATCCATTGCGGCTCGTTCTTGTGCTCGGCGATCGCCTCGACGACCTCGTGCGAGAGGCCCCGGCCGGACTTGAAGAAGTAGTCCTTCGCCTCGTCGGGGTTCGAGAAGCCGTACTGGTACTCGCTGCGAATGCCCTTGACGACGTCGTTCTCGGTGGTGCTCATGCGCCCTCGCCTCCTACTCCTGCTGGGATGAATGCCTCATAGCCTTCCGCCTCGAGCTGCTTTGCAAGCTCAGCGCCTCCCGAGGCCACGATCCGACCGTCCACGAAGACGTGCACGTGATCCGGGGTGATGTAGTTGAGGATCCGCTGGTAATGGGTGATGACGAGGGCGCCCATCTCGGGGCCGACGAGCTCGTTGACGCCGTTTGCGACGACGCGGAGAGCATCGATGTCGAGGCCCGAGTCGGTCTCGTCGAGGACGGCCATGCGGGGCTTCAGCATCGCCATCTGGAGGATCTCGACGCGCTTCTTCTCGCCGCCCGAGAAGCCGTCATTGAGGTAGCGCTGCGCTAGCTCGCGCGGAACCTTGAGGTGCTCCATCGCAGCGAGCATCTCGAGGCGGAACTCCTTCACGGCGATCGGGTCATCCTCACCGCCGTTCGCGGCCTTACGCTTCGCGTTGATCGCGCTGCGCAGGAAGCTCGTAACGGTGACGCCTGGAATCGCGTGCGGGTACTGGAAGGCGAGAAACAGGCCTTTCTGCGCCCGCTCGTCGGCGCCGAGTTCGACGACGTCAACACCGTCGAGGAGAATCTCGCCCTCGGTGATCACGTAGGACGGGTGGCCCATGAGGGCATAGGCGAGCGTCGACTTCCCGGACCCGTTGGGGCCCATGATCGCGTGCTTCTCGTTGGTGTTGACCATCAGATCGACGCCCTTGACGATGCGGGTGCCGTCCTCGAGCGCGACGTGCAGGTTCCTGATCTCGAGCAGTGCCACTGTTCTCCGTTCCTTGCTGTGTGTGGAAAAGCCGCGGGCTCTAGCGGAAAAGCCGCAGGCAGCTTCTACGAGCATCGTACCCGGACCGTTAAAAGTCATGAACCAACGGCTCGTTCACTGCTACTCTCATCCCATGCCTTTTGGAATTGGAATCTGGGAACTTCTCATTCTCCTCCTCGTGCTGCTCCTCGTCTTCGGCCCAAAACGGCTGCCGGAGATGGGTCGACAGCTCGGCAAGGGGATGCGCGAGTTCAAGGACTCTGTCACGGGCGACTCCAAGGACGACGACGACGTTTCGTTGCCGCCCGCCGAGCCGGCCGTTCCCGCCGCACCTGCCGCGTCTGAATCACGCGAGCGGGACACCGTCTCCTAACTCAGCCTGAGGATGTTCCGGAGGCTCGCCCCGCGCCGTCTCGGCACGGACGAAGAGGCCACCGTTGTCGAGCACCTGACGGAGCTGCGGCATCGCCTCCTGATCTCGATCTTCGCGATCGTGCCGGCGTTCCTGGTCGCGTTCTACTTCCACAACCAGCTGATCGAGTGGTTGAAGGTGCCGCTCCCGCCGGACAAGACACTGGTCACCCTCGCTGTGCTCGAGCCGTTCACGACAGCGGTGAAGGTCAGCGGGATGGCCGCGATCGCGATCGTGCTCCCGATCCTCATCTGGCAGCTGTGGGGCTTCCTCGCCCCCGCCGTCGACGAGGCGACGCAGCGCACGCTTCGGGTGTTCATCGTGATCGGGACCGGTCTCTTCGCGCTGGGCGTCGCCTTCGCCTACTTCGTCATCCTGCCGCGGGCGATCGACTTCCTCACGAACTTCGACGACGACCTCTACGACGTCCAGATTCGCGCGAGCTACTACCTCTCGTTCACCGCGCTCGTCCTCCTCGCGAGCGGGATTGCGTTCGAGATGCCGATGTTCATTCTGGCGCTCGTGCGGATCCGCGTCCTCAGCTCGGCGAAGCTGCGTCGCAACCGCCGGATCGGCTACCCCCTTATGCTCGCCTTCGCCGTCTTGCTTCCCACGGTCGACCCCGTGTCGCTTGCCTTCGAAGTGATCCCGTTGTTGATCCTCTTCGAGATCTCGATCTGGCTCTCTGTCGTGATGGAAAAGCGCTGGGACCGCAATCTGCCTGGTGAGGAGGAGTTCGAGTCGGCCCCTGGAGCCGACGACGGACCAGAGGACGCTGACCTCACCCCCGACGGCGAGGAACTCGAGTCGTACCCGACCGATGAAGACGTCGACGACTTACCGGGTGGGGATGGCGTCTCGCTCGACATCGACGATGTCGGGATCTCTGACGAACCGCCGCCGTCGGAGGGCAAAGCTTCTTGAGCGTGATCTCGGCGGGCTGGGTCGTCCCTGTCGAGGGCCCGCCGATCGAGGACGGAGCCATAGCGATCGCCGACGACGGCACGATCGAAGCGGTGGGAACGATCGCCGATCTCGGTGAGGGCGCGCACTACGCGGGTTGCGTCATCACTCCCGGGTTCGTGAACGCGCACTCGCACCTCGAGTACGCCGTCTATGCGGGTTTCGGGGACGGGCTGCCGTTCGTGCCCTGGATCGGTATGCACATACAACGAAAGGACGCGCTCGACTTCGACGACATGACGGCGATCGCAACCGTAGGCGCCCACGAGTCTCTGCGCTCAGGGGTCACGACGGTCGGCGACTGCAGCTTCTCCGGCGCCACAGCCCTTGCGGCCGCCTCGAGTGGGCTACGCGCGATCGTTTACCTCGAGGTCTTCAGCACCGGCGGCGCACCACTCGATCGATTCGACGAAGCACATGCCCGGGTCGAACATGTCGTCTCGGACCGCGTTCGGATCGGTGTCTCACCCCATGCGCCCTATACGTGCACGCTCGAGATCTATCGCGCCTGCGCCGCGCTGGGCATTCCTCAGGCAACGCACTTCGCGGAGAGCGCGGCCGAGCGCGAATGGCTCGTCAGCGGCGCCGGAGACTGGAGCCCCCTCGCGCGCTTTCTCGTCCCTCCTCCGGGTGAGACGGGGATCCGGATGCTGGCCGCCGAGGGCCTGCTCGGCCCGAGCCTTGTGGCCGCCCACTGCGTTCACGCCGACGCCGAGGAGATCGAGCTCTTGGCGCTTCACGGGGTCGGTGTCGCGCACTGCCCTCGTTCAAACGGCTACCTCGGGTGCGGGGTCGCACCACTTGCGGAGCTTCGCGAGGCTGGAGTTGCGGTTTCGATAGCGACCGACAGCCCCGCATCGACGCCGTCGCTCGACCTCTTCGAGGAGATCCGAAGCGCGATCATCGGTGCCCGGGCCCGCGCCGGAGATCCGGGAGTCCTGACGGCCGCCGATGCGCTCGAGCTCGCGACGCTCGGCGGTGCCCGCGTTCTCGGCCTCTCCGACCGGATCGGGTCGCTCGTTCCCGGCAAGCTCGCCGACCTCGCGGTGATCTCGCTTGTTGACTCCCCGTTTGACCCTGTTGAAGATCCTGTTATCGCGGTTGTTTTGGGCGGATCGCCCGACCGGGTCGCAGCTACTCTTGTTGCCGGCGAACTGCGCTACGTGAAAGGAACGTCCGGATGGCCCGATTCGACAAGAGCAGCACGAAGAGCCCGCAGCAAGATGCTGCCTTAGCGGCCTCTCGGCGCGCCAAGAAGTCGAGCGCGCCCTCCATCGAGGACACGATGTTCTTCCCGCGGCTGCGACGCCACGCCAAGTGGATGTTCGTCTTCCTCGCGGTTGCGCTCGGTGGTGGATTCGTTCTCTTCGGGGTCGGGGCCGGTGGCACCGGTGTCGGGGACATTCTCCGGGGCGGAGGCGGGGGTAACGGCCCTTCGGTGTCGAGTGCGCAGAAGAAAACCGAGGAGAACCCGAAGGACCTGGAGGCCTGGCGTGAGTTGTCGACCGCCTACCAGGCCGCCAGCAAGACGGACGAGGCGATCGACGCTCAGAGAACGGTCGTCGTGCTGGCGCCGAAGGACACCAATGCACTCCGCGAGCTCGCGAGCCTCTATCTGGCCCAGGCGAGCGCGAAGCAGATCGAAGCGCAAATTCTGCAGACTCGCGCCGCGTACGCAGGTGCCGGCCAGGGTTTCCCGGGAGCGTTTACGTCGCCGAACGGCCAGCCGCTCCTCGAGGACTCCATCAGCAACCTGGTCAAATCGCAGGCCTCGCCGAAGATCCAAGAGCTGGCCCAGGCCGCCCAGGCCGCGTCGGCCGAGAGCGTGAACTCCTACAAACGGATCGTCGTGATCAGCCCGAAGGATCCGAACGTCCGACTCGAGCTCGCCCAGGCGGCTCAGCAGGCCGGCGACGCCGCGACGACGATCAGTGCTTTTGAGGCTTTCCTGAGGCTGGCACCTGACGATTCGAACGCGCCGATCGTCAGGCAACAGTTGAAGCAGCTGCGCGCGTCGCAATCGGGATAGACTCGCGGTATGACGCCGATCGTCTCTCGCTCGCATCGACGCCCTATGGCCTTCGCGCTGGTCGCGCTTACCGCTCTTGTCCTTCTCGGCGCAGGCTGTGGCGAGACGGTCGGCTACACCGAGGCAACGGGCGACAGGACGAACGGCAAGGAGCTCTTCACAGCGAAGTGTGGCGGCTGCCACACCCTCGCTGATGCTGGCACGACCGGCAACATCGGCCCGAACCTCGATGACGCGTTCGCCGAGTCGCGGCGAAACGGGCTGGGCGAGAGCACCTTTGTGCAGGTCGTCAGGGATCAGATCGCATACTCGATCGAGGAGACATCGACCGGTGCCCCCGGTATGCCTCAGAATCTCGTCACCGGCCAGGATGCGATTGACGTCTCAACATACGTCGCGAGTGTGGCTGGCACAGGAAAGGCTCCCGCCCCAGCACCCACCCCGACGACAACGGACAAGCCCGCCAAGCCAGGCGCTGCGGGAGACGCGGCCGCCGGTAAGGTCGTCTTCACCAACAGCTGTGGCGGTTGTCACACTCTCTCTGACGCGGGGACGAGCGGCACGATCGGCCCGAACCTCGACGATAAGCCGCACAGCCCCGAGCTCGTGACCGAGCGTGTCACGAACGGCAAGGGTGCGATGCCGTCGTTCTCCGAAACGCTCACCTCGACCCAGATCGCCGACGTGTCGGCATACGTCTCCAGCGTCTCCGGCAAGTAGCGGCGCCGCAATCGCAATCCGCTGACGGGCGGCCCCGCCGTCGCCTGAAGCGCCCCTCGAGCCGAGCCCACCGCTCGGTCGGCCCAATGCTGACCTTGTGTCAATCCGACACAAGGTTCCCGGTCCTGTCCGAGGCGCGCGCTGGCGCAGAGGCGGCCCCGGCCTGACGCTTCAGGGCCTCGCACGCCCGCGACCGAAGCTCTTGTGACGATGTGCCACAAGGATCGTTTGGCTACGCGGGCTGGGTGTGCTCGGGGTCGGCTGGCAGGTCGTTCGTCGTCGAATCGCCGACGACATGCGTCACGGGCACGTCAAAGCGGGAGCGAGCGGCTTCTACGACTCCGCGCTCGAGCCAGTTCGACGAACCAGCAGGATGCGTCGAGATGATGATCGCGTCGGCGGAGAAGCTCCGGAGCGCATCCTCGAGGGCCTGGAGTGGATCTCCGTCACCAATCTCGCCGCGGACCTGCAGGCCGGCACCTTCGAGCGCCACGAGGGCGGCCTGAAGGCGTGCGGCGGCGGCTTCGCGGGCGCCGTCCTCATCCGACGTCCATGTGCGTACCTTGGAGTTGAGGGCCGGGCAGACGACGAGGACGTCCTCAGCGACACCATCTGCCATCCGCACGATCTCGTTGCGCAGATCGTGCCCTTGCAGCGTCTCGTTCGCGATCACGAGCACCCTCCACGTGTCCTCGACCGGAACGCGCTCCGCGTGCTCGCGCGGAGGCTGCGGCTTCTTCCCTCCCCGCAGCATGGCCAACGCAGTGCCGGTGAGCACGAGGAAGACGATGAACGCGAGCCAGGTCGCGATCAGCGACGCCACCACGATCAGGGCGAAGTAGACGATCGTGCCGAGCACGAAGCGGAACGCCGCATCCTCGCTCTTGAACGGGTTCTGCACAAACGCCCCCCGGTTGACACCACCCATGATGCGCAGATAGCGCCGTGCGGCGCAAGCAATGCGTGTCCCGCGACCCGCCCCGGTGTCCTAGAGCAGGTAGACGGTCACCCAGACGACGATCCACATCACGTCGACGAAGTGCCAGTAGATCCCGGGAAGCTCTACGCCGTGGTGGTGCTCGGGCGAGTAATGGCCGCGGAAGGCGCGATTCGCGGCGAACGTGAGCAGCAGAAGGCCAACGAGAACGTGGGCGCCGTGCAGGCCCGTGAGCCCGAAGAAGACCGATGCGAAGGCTCCGTCGCCCGTGTTGAACCCGATATGGGCGTACTCGATGAACTGGGTCAGGAGAAACGCCGTCCCCATCAGGATCGTGAGCAGAAGCCCCGCCTGGAGTCCTCGCCGGTTATTCCGCTTGATCGACTGCAACGCCCAGTGCATCGTGAAGCTGGACGTCACGAGGATCGCCGTATTGATCCCAGCGACGAACTTCGGAAATTCGTACGGCGCGGGCGGCCACGTGCTCGGCGCATCCGGATTGACGACGCGCACGAAGAAGTAGGCCGCAAAGAAGGAGCCGAACAGCATCGCCTCGGTTCCGATGAACAGGAACATGCCGAGAATCGTCGGCGCGATGCGGGAGCTCTGGTTCGCGGGGGGCGGCCCGTGGTGGTCGCCACCGTGGAGCGCCTCGGCGTGCGCGCTCATGCGTGCGCCTCCTTCGCTGCGGGCGTCCCGCCACCCGTGAGGATCGCATGGCGCGCCCCGGGCACGCCGTACTCGTACGGCCCCCCGACGACCTGCGGGATCTCATCGAAGTTGAAGATCGGGGGTGGCGAGGAGACCTGCCACTCGAGGGTCATCGCGCGCCACGGATTCGACTCGGCGATCGGCCCACGTGCCCAGCTGACGATCATGTTGTAGAAGAAGACGACGACCGAGGCGCCGAGCGCGAACGACGAGATCGTGACGAAGAGGTTCAGGTCGGCGAACCGGTCGGAGTAGTCGGCGACGCGCCGCGGCATCCCGACGAGGCCGACCCAGTGCATCGGGAAGAACGTCAGGTTGAAGCTGACGAACGTGAGCCAGAAGTGCAGCTTGCCGAGCCGCTCGTTGTACATCCGCCCGGTCATCTTCGGGAACCAATAGTAGATGCCGGCGAAGATCGTCAGCACCGAGCCACCGAAGAGGACGTAGTGGATGTGCGCCACGATGAAGTACGTGTCGGAGGCGTGGATCGTGATCGGAACGGACGCGAGGTAGATCCCCGAGAGGCCCCCGATCACGAACATCGAGATGAAGCCGAGCGAGAACAGCATCGGCGTGTTGAGCTTGATGCGGCCTTCCCACAGCGTCGCCAACCAGCTGAACACCTTCACCCCGGTCGGAACGGCGATAAGCAGCGTCGAGATCATCATCGGGACGCGGAGCCAGTCGGCCATGCCCGCGACGAACATATGGTGCGCCCAGACCGAGAACCCGAGCACGAGGATCCCGAGCAGCGACATGGCCATCAGCCGATACCCGAAGATCGGCTTGCGGCTCATCACCGAGATGACCTCGGAGATGATCCCGAATCCGGGCAGGATCATGATGTACACGGCCGGGTGACTGTAGAACCAGAAGATGTGTTGGTAGCCGAGGACGTATCCCCCGTCTGCGGGCACGAAGAAGCTCGTGTGCATGATCCGGTCGAACATGACGAAGAACTGCGATCCGGCGATGAACGGCGTTGCGATCACGACGAGGAGCGACGTGGTGAAGTTGGCCCACACGAGCAGGGGCATGCGCCAGAATGTCATCCCCGGCGCGCGCATGGTGATGATCGTGACGAGGAAGTTGAGGGCGGTGAGGATCGAGGACGCGCCGGCCCACTGCACGCCCATGTTGAAGAAGATCTGACCGATCGGCTGCTCCGAGGCGAGCGGAGCGTAGCTCGTCCAGCCCGTTGCGAAGGCGCCGCCCGGAGCAAGGAAGCTGCAGAGGAACATCGTCCCTGCGATCGGCAGGAACCAGAACGACAGCGCGTTGAGCCGCGGGAACGCCATGTCCGGCGCACCAAGCATCAGCGGCACGGCGAAGTTCGCGAGTCCGGCGAATGCCGGAATGATGAAGACGAAGATCATCAGTGCGGCGTGCATGGAGACGAGACCGTTGTAGGTCTGGTTGTCCATGAACTGCATCCCGGGCTGCGCAAGCTCGGCGCGGAAGAGCATCGCCATGAGGCCACCGAGCGTGAAGAAAATGAAGGTCGTGACGAGGTACTGGACGCCGATCACCTTGTGGTCGGTGTTGACCTTGAAGTAGTCCTTCCACGTGTGGGCGCCATGATTTGCGTGATCATCCGGGATCGTGGGACGGCCGGAGATCCAGTAGAGCCAGTAGTCGAACGAGCCGAGTCCGAGCAGGAAGCCGATCGGTGCGAGCGTCAGCCCGCCCACGAGCACGATGATGTTCCAGTCGTACACCGGATCCCAGCCGGCGAGCCAGCGGACGCCTGCGACAAGGTAGAGGCCGACCAGGAAGAAGAGCGCGAAGCACCAGGCGGCGCGAACGAATCCAGGGCGCATCAGGATGTTGCGCCGATGCGGTGGTGCGCCACTGCCGTGACCGGCATCGTGCGACGTGTGCTCGAGAACGCTCACCCGATCAACCCTTTCGTCGTACTCACTTCTTCGCTCCCGTCACGTAGGCGACGAGCGCATCGATCTCCTTGGGCGAGAGCGTCTCGCCGTAATTCGGCGGCATCACGCCATCCTGGTAGCCGGGCGTAATGACCTTCCCGGGTTCGACGATCGCTTCTCTGACGAACTCTGCCGGATCCCGGCCCGCCTTCTGGGCCACTGACACGATGTCATCGAGACCAGGTCCGATCTTACCGTTCGAGCCTGCGGGCGTAAACGTGTGGCAGCCGCCGCAGCCGGCACCGGCAAAGATGGCCGCTCCCGCGTCGGGTTTACCGCCGCCACTGCTCCGCTCCGTCACCCAGGCGGCGAAATCGTCCTGAGAAAGCACGCGCACCGTCGCGCGCATCGTCGCGTGGCCAACGCCGCAGAGCTCGGCGCACACGAGCGAGAACACGCCCGTTCGCGTCGGCGTGACGAGAATCGAGGTCTTGATGCCCGGCACGAGATCCTGCTTCTGACCCATATCCGGGATCCAGAAGGAGTGGATCACGTCGGCCGACTCCATCTCGAACTTCACAGTGCGCTCCAGCGGGAGCACGAGCTCACCGGTCTTGATGCCACCGTCGTCGGGGTAGACGAAGCGCCAGGCGAACTGCTGGGCGAAGACCTTGACGTTCAGCGGGTTCGGGCCGGCCTCGCCGTTCTTGGAGAGCACGAAGGCGCTGAGGACACCGATCGCGATCACGAGAATCGCCGGGACGACCGTCCACGCGATCTCGAGGCTGGTGTTCCCGTGGATGGGAGGGCCGTCGGACTCGTCCTCGGGAGGCGAGCGAAACGCCATCACCGAGTAGAGCAGAACCGCCATCACGAGCGCGAAGACCGCGATGGAGATGACGGTTGCAAACCAGTAGACGAACTCGATCCGGTCCATCTGCTCCGAGGCCGACGTCGGCAGCCACGGGATCAGGACGGCGACGAGCGTGACAAGGATCGCGATCACGATCCCGATCCCCACCATGCGGATAATCGCTCCCCGGCGCACGGTCCGAGGTTACATCACTCGCCGGTGCTGCGGTGTCGGCAACGTGCACCGAGATCGGCCTCCGGCAACTGCGAGGCGCCGTGATTTGAGGCGCGCTACTGGGTCGCGGTTCCGACAGATCCTCGCTTCGGCTACTCCCTTGGTGTGAGGAGAAGCCTGAAGTCAGGCCCGACGCCCCAGTGCCGCCAGTGGCGGTTGCCACGCGATGGTCGCTCCGACGCCTCGACCGTGGGCACATAGTCCGCAAACGCCTCCACGAGACAGCGGCCGAGCTCGAGTGTCAGTCGGGCCCCGAGACAAGAGTGAGCGTCGAGTCCGAACGGCGAAAACTCCGATCGAGCAGTGCGTGAGCGCACGTGCCTTCCCGGGTCGAAACGGAGCGGGTCGACGAAGGGCGGATCAAGGAGATGACTTTCGGCGACACAGATCCGCAGGAGCCACCCCGCCGGGATCACGAATCCATCGACGCCGATTGGTTCTTCGACCGAGCGATAGACGTACTCACTCTGCGCCAGCCGCAACGTCTCCAGCACGGCCGCGGTCGCCGGATCCAATGGCTCTACCGCTTCGCCCCTAGCCGCTCGCACGGCGTCTAGCCATTCCGGCTCCTCTGCGAGGAAGAGCGCGCTCCAGGTGAGGAGACCGGAGATGCTGCCTCGCGAAGCCTCGAGCAGGAGAAACAGGTTGCCTATGACCGTAGGGTCGGTCGAGGCATCCGGGGCGGTGCCGACGAGTTCCGACCAGAGCGACGGGTGCAGCGGTCCGAAGGGGTCTGCAGCCCGTGATCGGATCAGCTCACTGAACCCGTCGAGAGCCGCTATGGCGCCTCGTGTCGGGCGGCCGACACTCCCGACGTGGTCGGCGTCGCGACTGAACGCATCGATCGCCACTCTGTCGCCGGGGAACAGCATGCTGCCGAAAAACGCTCGAAGGAGGCACGTCATGACGTAGTCCTCGATGACGTCGGCCGGGGCAGGCGCGACTGATGCCGTTCGTTCGAGGCGGGAGCAAGCGGACCTGGCATCCGTGACTGCACCGGCTCGCACACCTGCGAGGACAGCGTCCGACAGTGCGTGCCGGAAGAGCGGAGAATAGACCGCGTAGTCCGTGGGGCTCATGTACCGCAAGAACCCCTTCGGGACGGCGCTGCTCAGCGGGAGCGGGGGAAGCGCGAGTTGGTCGCCGTATCGACGTAGAATCTCGCGGCCGCGCTCGAGCCCGAGCACGCAGACGACCGGTCGCCTGAACTGAGCCATCTTGAACACCGGGCCGTAGCGCTCGAACCCCTGTCGGTAGAACCCCCTGTCGACGATCGCGTCGAGTGAATCGCGAATGGAAAGGGAGCCCGGCGGCAGCCCGCGCTTGCAACCGTACTTGGGGCGCGAATGCCACCAGGCGACGAGCCATGCCAGCGCCGCGATGCCGGCGAGAGAAGCGATCATCGTCTGGCTCGTCAACGTGCCGAGAGTAATGACGGCGACAGACAAGGCGAGCGCGCCAGCAACGACGAGTGCGAGCCCTCGCGTTTCCCGCATGATCCGACGGGCTGCCGACCTGGTTGCGGTCCGCAGCACCGAAACGGAGACGGCTGCGAGAATAGCGAGCGCAATGAGCGTCACAGCCACGAGGCCATCGATGATAGACCCGCGAATCCCCCGTGACCCCCTGTGCCCGATCCTCACGTTCCACATGCTCGCTACGCCCAGATCGCCCCTGGCCTTCCCGCCGGAGCTCTTCCGCGCCGGACTCCGGCGACTTGCAGATGACGGCTACCGCGCGCTCGATCTCCTCGAGGCCGCGGCGCTCGTCCGAGCGGGGGAAGGCTTTCCGCCGAAATCCATCGTTCTCACTTTCGACGATGGGTACGCGAGCGTGCACGAGGAGGCACTACCGCTCCTCGTCGACCTCAGCTGGACTGCGACGGTGTTCGTCCCGACGGAGTCGATCGGCGGTCGCTCCGCGGGGGGGTGGCCCCTTGTCGGCACCGGAGCCCTCCGGGAACTGATCGCAGCTGGCTTCTCGATCGGTAGCCACACGGTCTCTCACCCCGACCTTACGCGATCGACCGACGCCGAGGTGCTTTCCGAGCTCAGGGATGGAAAGGAGCGACTCGAGGATCTCCTGGGCGAGCCGGTGCGCTCGTTTGCGTACCCTTTCGGCCGCTATGACGCGCGCTCACGGGCCGTCGCCGAGGACATCTTTGACTGCGCCTGTGGCGACGTGCTCGCCTACGCACGAGCGGGCGACGACCCCTGGCTCCTCCCTCGCATCGAGACGTGGTATCTCAGCCGAACATGGGCGTTCGGGCGGTTCGGATCGAGGCCGATCGACGCGTATCTCACGTTTCGTCGTGTCCCTCGGTCTGTGCGACGGGCGCTTGCCGGACGATCGGAATGAGCACCACACCTGACCTCGACATGCCGCTCGTGGCCGTTGCACTCGCAACGATTCATGGCAGCGGGGTCATCGTCGATGCCGCCGCATCGGCGCTCGAGAGCGACTACCCCGCGCTTGAGGTACACGTCGTCGACCAGGGGCCGCGTGGAACGCCTTCGAGGGAGCTCGATGTTCTTCTTGCCGATCCGCGCGTGCACTACCATCCTCAGCCGCGACTTGGCCTATCGGCCGCCATCAACCTGGCCGCCCGATCGACGGCTGCCGAGATCGTCGCCATCACCGGAGATGACTGCCTCGTCGCGAGGGACTGGATCACCGAGATTGTCCATGGCTTCGATCTCGACAGGCGAATTGGTGCGCTCTTCGGGAACGTTGTCCCGGCTCCTGCCGGTTCCAGCGACGAGTTCGTCCCTGGCTGTCTTCTGTCAGATGCGGGGATGATCACCAACATCCGCCAGGTCGACATGCTGAACGGAACGACGGCCTGCATGGCCGTAAGGCGAACGACGTGGGTCGACCTTGGCGGGTTCGACGAGATGCTAGGCGTGGGCGCCCGCTTCCGTTCGGCGGAGGACCTCGACTTCGCTCTCCGGTGGCTCCTTCTCGGGGGCCGTGTCCTGCAGACTCCGAAGCCACGGGTCGTGCATCGCAGTTCGACAGCATGGGGCGATCGGGGCGCACTCATCCGGCGCAACTGGTTCGGGTCGGGAGCCGCGCTCGGGAAGTGTCTGCGGTTCGCGCCGGTCTCGACGTCCGTTGCACTCGCCCGCCTCGGGCTACGTTGGCGGACTGGCGGATCCGCAGTCGCCGAGACGTACGGACCCAAACCCGACCGCGTCGCGATGCTCTCAGGCTTCACGCGGGGGTTCGCGACGGGTCTGGTAGCGCCGATCGATCGGCGAACAAGGCACTTCAAGAAGACGTAGCTACGGGCGGCTGGTCCCCTTGCGTAGCGACGGCTGACCGTTCATGAGGCTCGGCGCTGCCGGTCTCCTGCTGGCCGGCACCGTGCTGCCCGGCTGGCTCGGATGGCTGGCGCTGCTGCTCGGTGTCTCCACTCTTCATTCCATTCGCCGACTTCATCGCCCTGATCATCACCCTGATCTGGATTGTCGTCGTGTCGGTGATGCTCTGTCGCACCCGGAACAGACGATTTGGTCAGACGAACGTCAGCCGCCAGCAGCGGTGAGGACGATCCGTCTTGTCCGTTTGCCGTTTGTCAGCAGGAGGGCCGAGGGTCGTGAAGCGGCGCGTGTAGGACGCGACGCCGGGGCGCGAGTCGGTCGCGAGAACTGTGAGGTTCTTCCTGCATCAGCATCGCACCGCTGCCACGCATACGGGTAGCCGGTGGGGTTCCCCAATCATGACCCGTCGTTCGCTGTGAGCGGCTGGCCGACTTCGGGTGTTCCCGAGATCGTCGACGGAGCCCCGTTGTTGGGCGCAGCATTCGAGGTCGCCGCCCCGATCTGGGCGGTCTGACGTTTGACACCGTTGGGACTAGCCGGGAGATCGACCACCGACATCCGGCTCGGATCCAGGTGTCCAAGTCGTCTGCGATGGGCCGTGAAGGATTCGAACCTTCGACCTTGGGATTAAGAGTCCCCTGCTCTACCAACTGAGCTAACGGCCCGAGCGGATCGGAAGTGTAGCCACGACCCGCGACTCAGGCAGCACCGATTCGTCTGAAGTTCCTACGACGCAAGGGGCTCCCCCACGGAACGGTCCCGCGGCGCGAGCAGGAGCGCGGCCACGGCAGCGGCCGCGAGGCCGGTCAGCGCGAAGGCAGCCCGGACACCAGCACTTCCTTCGGCGAGCCCGGCGAGCAGCGGCGTCGACAGCGCCGTCACCGCCCACGCGAGATTCATCACGCCGACCACGGCAGGTGCCGAGTCGCCCGAACTCGCCCGCACGCAGACCGCGAAGTTCAGCGCGTTGATCGCCGACCGGCAGCCGGTCGAGACGAGCAGGAACACAAGCAGTGCAACCGTCGAGAGCCCAAAGGCGGGGAGCAACCACGCACCGGCGAGGACTGCGACCGCAACGCCGACGCCGCGGAGATGCACGTCCGAGGCACGCAGTCGACTGACCAGCGCCGCCGCCGCAATCCAGACGGCTGCGGAGATCCCGAAGGCGAGCCCGATCCCGCCGGCCGAAAGACCGTTGCCCGCGAGTGCGAGCGGAAGCAAGAGTCCTGACACCCCGCCAACGACGCCAAGCAGGGCGCTGACGAGTGCTGCGCCTGCGATCGCGCGGTGCCGGCGGACGAGGCCGAGCGCAACACCGAGCCGCACCCTTTCGAGCCTCTCGCCGGTGCGGCGCGGCTCCGCGTATCGCGCAATGAGCGGGACGAGCGGAAGGGCGCAGACCGCGAGGACGAGCGAGGCGACCCGCCAACCCGCCACGTCCGCGACACCGCCCGCGACGATCGGGCCGATCAACCAACCGAGGCCAGAGGCGGCGATCATCGAGCCTGTGCCGCTCGCCCCGCGCCCGGCGGCCGCAGCGCGTGCCGGAGCAATCACCCAGATGATCCCGAAGCTCAGGCCGAAGAGAAGGCGAGCTCCGATGAGGAGCGGCAGCGACTCGGCGAGAGCCTGACCGAGAAGGGCGATGGGGATCAGGCCGGCCGCAATAACGAGGGGGATGCGCGTCCCGAACCGATTCACTGCAACACCAACCGGCATGGCGATGACAAGCGTGGAGATCGTCGTCGCAGAGAGGACGAGGCCGGCCTGCACCGACGTCAGGCCGAGATCGTCCCGGATGGAAGGGAGAAGCGGAACGATCGAAGCCTCCGCGACACCGTTCACGACGACGAGCGCCAGAAGGACGCGAAGCTCGAGATCGAAGCGTTTCATGCTGTTCAGGATCGCCATTGTCAATCGATAAGTAAAATGCGGATTGGTGGACACATCGATCAAGAAACATGGTCGCTTGGCGGGCGTCGAGATTCGCCATCTCGTCGCGCTCGAGACCGTGGTCCAGACAGGTTCGTTCGCCCGCGCCGGAATCGAGCTCGGGTACTCCCAGTCAGCGATCAGCCAGCAGATCGCGGCGCTCGAACACGCGGCCGGCCTTCGCCTGCTCGTGCGACCAGGTGGGCGAAAGCCGGTGACGCCGACCGATGCGGGCGAACGCCTCCTCCGTCATGCACGGAGGGCGTCGGCCGCGATGCGCTCCGCAGAGGCCGATCTCAACGCGCTCGCGGTGGGGGAGGCGGGAACCGTTCGCGTCGGCACGTTTCAGAGCGTCGGAGTGCGGCTCGTACCGGGCGCGATGCGCCGGTACGTCGAGCGCTGGCCCGAAGTCGAGGTACGGCTTCTCGAGGCGGGCTACGACGA
>JBKJVI010000102.1:0-4854 GCA_046590225.1 Gaiella sp.
CATCCCTGCAGGCGCCGCCAACGGTGGATTTGCGACCATCCTGGTGATCGACGCGTCCAACAGCATGAAAGGCGCGCCGATCAACGGCGCGATGGTCGCAGGCAGGGCGTTCGCCGCCAAGCAACCTCCTAACGCGTCGGTCGGAGTGGTCGTCTTCAACAGCAATGCGGTCGTCCGGATCGCTCCCACGCGCAACAAGGCGGCCGTTCTGGCCGCCCTCGCCACACCGCCCGTCCTCGGAGAGGGAACCCACCTCAACGACGCCCTCGAGGCCGCACGCATCCAGCTCCTCGCTACCGGCGCCCGGGCCGGGTCGATCGTCCTCCTCTCCGACGGCGCCGACGTCGGGAGCGGCACGACCCAGGACGCCGTCGTCGACCGACTCAAGAACGACAAGGTGCGCGTGTTCACAGTCGGGCTGGAATCCTCGGCATTCAGAAAGGACGCCCTCAGCGAAATCGCCGCGGACACGGGCGGGACAGCTGCGATCGCGCGAACAACGAAGGATCTGCAGCCACTGTTCGCAGACCTCGGCTTCCGACTCGGGAACGAGTATCTCGTTCTCTACCGCTCGCTCGAGAAGTCAAATCGTGACGTGAACGTCTCCTTCAAAATCGCGGACTTCGCCCCTCAGACCCTCGACTACCGCACACCGGAGATCGGGTTCACCACGGTCGTCGAACCGTCCCTCTGGGAACGCATCTGGCGCTCACCCATAACGCTCATAGCGATCGTGATCGGGATCGTCGCCCTGCTCTGGTACGCCGTCTCGAGCCTCCTCTCGCTCCGCCGCGGCTCGTTCCGCAGCCGGATGAGCTCGTTCGTGACCGTTGGTGGTGACGACGACGAATCGGGCATCCGACGCGATGACATCAGAGCGATGATGGAAGGTGCCGACCGGTCGTTCCGGAGCAAGCGGATCGTGCGGTCGTTCTCGGATGACTGCGAGTTAGCGGACATCGAGACCACACCCCTCTCGCTCGCGCTGTTCTCCATTGCCGGCGGGTTGTTGGTGGGCGTGATCGTTGCCGTTGCTGTCGGCTCGGTCTGGTTTTTCTTCGTCGGTCTGGCCGTGCCTTTCGGTGTCCGCGCCTACGTGACGAACAGGGTGGAGCGCAAGCGCCGCAAGTTCGCCGACGATCTGCCCGACAACCTCGACGTTCTCGCACAGTCGCTTCGTGCGGGCCACAGCCTGGTCGGCGCCCTCGCAGTGGTCTCCGAGACCGCAACCGAGCCGACGAAGTCCGAGTTTGCGCGCATCGTGGCCGACGAGCAGCTCGGTGTCCCGCTCGACGATGCACTCTCCGTGTGCGTGACCCGAATGAACAACAAGGATCTCGACCAGGTCGCGGTCGTGGCGCTCATTCAGCGTGACGCAGGCGGGAACGCCGCCGAGGTGATCGACCAGGTCGCCTTCAACGTGCGCGTCCGGCAGGAGCTTCGCCGCCTGGCCCGCACCATGACCGCCCAGGGTCGGATGGCACGGTGGATCCTGACCATGCTCCCGGTCGCCCTGTTCGTCCTGTTGCTCATCATCAACAAGGAATACCTCAGTCCCCTCTGGGAGACGACCTACGGGATCGTGGCACTGATCGTGTCCGCGATCATGGTCACGATCGGCTCCCAGATCATCAAGCGCATCGTGGACATCAAGGTCTAGCAATGGTATTCGTCCTGATACTCGGGCTGATGCTGCTTATCGCCGCTGTGTACATGATCGTCCGGGCCGTTCTTGGACCTGATGAAGCCGCGGGCACGACCGGTGCCACGTTGCAGCAGATCGGTGCCTACGGATTCAGTGGCACGACGGCCACCTCAGAAGGACGCACCGATCGTCGATCGCTGAGCGATCTCGCGAGCGCGATCGGCGGCCGGTTCCGAAACACCCGCCTCTCGGCCGGCGAGACAAAGACGCGAGCCATGCTCGTCTCCGCCGGGATGTACAGCACCACGCCCGACCGTTTTCTCGGCTCCCGCGTGCTCAGCGCCGTCGGCGCCGGCATCCTCCTCGTGTGGCTCCTCGGCATCTCGGGCATGGCGCTCGGATGGGTGCTCCTGCTTACCGCCATCGGGGTCCTGGTCGGTTGGATGCTCCCCTACGCCATCGTCAGCCGCAAGATCCGGCTCCGGTACGAGCGGATCGAGAACGAGCTGCCCGATCTGATCGATCTCCTCGTCGTCACAATCGAAGCCGGACTCAGCTTCCCGGGAGCCATGCGGCTCGCGTCGGACCGGATTCAGGGCCCGCTCGGGCAGGAGCTGCGGCTGACCCTGCAGGAGCAGAACATGGGCCTGACAACCGAAGAGGCGCTCGGTCACCTCTACGCCCGAGCCGAAACGCCCGGAATCGGCATCTTTACGCGATCGATCATCCAGGGTCAGGCGCTCGGCGTCTCGATGGGGAGCATCATGCGCACGATCGCGGAAGAGATGCGAAAGCGGCGCAAGGCGGCGGCGGAGGAACGCGCCCAGAAGGCACCGATCAAGATGCTGTTCCCGCTCGTGTTCCTGATCTTCCCCACGATGTTCGTCGTCATTCTGCTGCCGGCGATCATCGCCATTGCCAAGGGGCTGTGATGCGCCCCCAGCCGGGGCATAACCGCCGCCGGCGCGGCACGACGTCGATCCTGCGCCTGCCGACCCCGGACGTCGACCGTACCGCGGTCGAAACGGTGCTGTAGCCGTGCCTGTCGGTCGTCGCGGCTATCTGACACTTCGGCGCGAGGACGGCCGGATCATCTGCGAGACCGTCCAGGTTGCCGACACGATCCTGCGCCGGATGCGTGGCCTCCTCGGCCGCGGCTCCCTGAAACAGGGCGACGGCCTGCTCCTCCGCCCCGCCTGGTCGATCCACACGATGTTCATGCGCTTTCCGATCGACGTCGTGTTCGTCGACCACGACCTGATCGTGCTCAAGATCGCCCACTCACTCCGCCCGTTCAAGACCGCCTCGTGCCGCGGTGGTCGTGAAGTCGTCGAGTTGGCCGCGGGCGAGTGCGAGCGCCGCGGGCTCGAGGTCGGCGACCGGGTGGCCTGGGCCTCGAGGAGTGCGCTCGACGAGGGTCTCAGCTCCGAGAATTCCCGGCCGCAGCAGCACCCGAGTGGCGATGTTCTCGTCGCGAGCGACGACCAGCGATTTACGAAACTCGTACGGTTCCTGCTCGACGGCCGCGCTATCGGCGTCGCAGACGACGTACGGCTCGACGAGCTCGTCGGGGCACTCGAGGACGGTGGTGTCGACGCCGTGCTCCTCGACGCCGGCGACCAGCTCGCCAACGGTCTCCGGTTGGCGAACACGATCCGCGCAAGCCGACCCGAGGTGCCGATTGTCATCGTCGGCGAGGGAGCTTCGACGCGCGCGCCGGAGAGCATCTCGGTCTACGACAAGTGGGAGCAGATGGACGATGCGATCGACGCTCTCGCTGCGGCGATGCTCGGCAGCGTTGGCGGAGCGAAATCCGCTCCTCAACCCCTTGCCTGATCGCGCCGATGGTTTCATGATGGGAACATCGGACAATCGCGGAACACGAGGGCAGGGGACTTCGTGCAGGGGAAGAACAGAGCGGTTCAGATGTCATTCACCAGAGCCAGTCTCTAGCGAGCCGTGGCGTCGTTCAGCATAGAGCCGGTCGAGACCGGCGCGAGCACCGGCCTCGCACGCCCCCGCGTGCCCGTGTCTGCCGGGACGGACCTGCTCTCCGGCCGGCTCGCTCGACTCCACGCGAGACTTGCCGCCAGCGCGCTCGAACCTGTCATCCCGATCCTCACGGCAGCCCACGAGCGGGCCGAGCGCATCCTCGCGCCCGCAGGGGGCAACGATGCCGCTGACGCTCTTGCTGCCTCGGTGTACGCCGCTGACGTCGTCGTGGCACTCGCCGCCGAAGGAGAGCTCGAGGCCGCGGACACGAGACTCGCCGCGTCCGCCCTCGCACAGGTTCGCGACGAGCCGTTTGCCACTGCCGCACTCGACCTCTACCTCCGGGCCGTTGGGAGCGGCACACTCCTCGAGTTGCCGCCCGTCGTTGCGGCCGAGATCCAGCTCAGGCTCCTCATGCATCTCGACATCGCCGTCGAGGCCTCCGTGTGGCGGCGGCTCGGTGGTGCGCGACTCGAATGCGTGATCTCCCTCGGCGCAGATGCTGGATCGCGCCGGGTTCGGGCAACGGCCAAAGCGGCCATGACCGGACGCAAGGGACTGACCCTCACCGGGCGCTCCAATCTGCGCGCCGCTCAGGTTCGCCGATTCGGCGAGCCGATCGGCGCTGTCGTGTTGCGCGTTTTCGGCGACCCCCTGCGTGATGTCGGCGCGTACGTGGACGCGGCTGCGGCCGCCCTTGCGCCTGTGCTCGAGCGGGAACTGCTGCTCGAGCGCGAGGCCGGGCGAGAGCGCTCACTCGTCGCGGCCGGAGAAAAGCGACTCATGCGACTTGGCTTCGACCTCCACGACGGTCCGATTCAGGATGTTCTCGCGCTCGCGAGCGAGACGCACAGCCTCCGTGAGCAGATTTACCCGTTCATCCTCGAGAGCCACCGGGAGCGCGCGTACGGTCGCTTCGGCGACATGTTGGCGCGGCTTACCGACCTCGACCGCGGACTGCGAGAGCTCGCTCACTCGCTCGAGACGAAGAGCATCGTCTCGCGACCCCTGTCCGAGATCATCCATCGCGAGGTCGATGGTTTCGAGCAGCGCTCGGGAGTCTCGGCTTCGGTCGAAGTACGAGGCGACCCCGAGTCGCTCAGCTCCGCCCAGAAGATCGCGGTGTTCCGCGCCGTGCAGGAGTCGCTCGCCAACGTCAGGGAGCACAGCGGCGCAACGACGGTCGAGATCGAGATCCGGGCGAGACGGAACACCGT
>JBKJVI010000184.1:0-3421 GCA_046590225.1 Gaiella sp.
CTTCCTGCTGCCTCGAGCGCGCGGCCGGCGCCAGAATCGGTGAATCCCGCCTGAATCCCTTGACGGCGCAGTAGACGCCGAGCGACAACTCCCAGAGAAACTCCGGGATCGTCGCGAGAGCCTGCACGGTGCTGCCGGCGTCCCAGACGTCGAACAGCACGCCGATTCCCGAGAGGATGATGAGCGGCCCACCGATGAGGCCGAGCCACGCCATGCCCCGTGGCACGAGGCGGGAGCGGTACATCAGGTAGGCGAGGATCAGTCCGTTCCCCCAGCCGACGATGAAGCCGGGACCGAGGAGGAACGTCCAGTCTTTGAGCGCGGCGAGCGAAACGGCAAGGGCCGAGGCACTGGGGTCGTCTTGGCGCAGGCTCACGATCCCGAGCACGAAGATGATGCCGGCGGCGATGAACACGGACTCCATCACACGAGCGGTGACGTATCCGATCGAGAGGATCTCGTTCTGCCGCCTCAGGATCGGGTAGATCACAACGGCTGTTGCCACATTCGCGATGATCAGCAGGAGTTCGAGGAGCACTCCGAGAGAGACCTGGCTGTCGTGGCCGCCTCCGGCAATGTATGCGGCTGGATCGTCGAGCACGGGCTGGTAAAGGGCGAGCGCCGGTATCGACGTAGCGAACGTGATGAGGAACAGCACTCCGAAGATCCGGGCATTCCTCTGGTCAGCTTCCATCTGTAGCTCTCCCTACTTCCTGTTGGGTGCACGAACGTGTGAGCCGACTGCTTGTGGCTCAACCGTCCCGAGGGTCTCGGCTCAGCAGTCGGGAGCGTAGCCGGTGGAGGTGGGGCATGAGCCCGTAGATGACGATGGGCACGGCGATCGTTGCGAGCACGAAGGTGCGGAGCACGGGCGGCATCGCTCGGAGCTGGTTCCCGAACGCGAGGTTGATCGCGGTGAGGGTCGGGAAGACGCAGAGCCAGATCATGAGTGCGAGCTGGTGCTTCGTCGGCGGTGCGACCCTTGCCGGGGTGGTGTCGGTGGTACTGCTCATCGGGATCTCCTTTCGAGCGGATTGTTTGATGGTGTCATCGGTCGTCCTGAGGCGGCGACGCTCTGATGTGCGTCACGGACGTCTTCCTCGACGAGGTCGTTGTTGATGTCGATGGCGGCTGCTGATCCTTCGCCTGCGGCGGTGATCACCTGTGCGCGCGGGTTGCTCGCGTTGCCTGCGACCCAGACGCCGGGCACGGTCGTGCGGCCGGTCGCGTCGACCCTGGCGAACCCACTCTCGTCGACATCGAAGCCGAGCGAACTGGTCAGGCTGTCGTCGCGCGCGTGGAGTGCGGGCCTGATGAAGAGTGCGGCTCGCGGGATGGAGGCCCCGCCCGTGAGCTCGACTGCGTCGAGGCGATCGTCGGCGATCGAGAGTTCCGCGATCTGCCCATCGATGACCTGGATGCCGCGCGCCTCGAGGACCTCCCGCTCGGCTGCGGTGACCGAATAGGTGTGCGTGAAGAACATGACGTCGTCGGACCATTGGCGGAGGAGGTGTGCGTGGTCGATCGAGGCGGGCCCAATCCCGATGACACCGATTGGCTGGTCGCGGACCTCCCAGCCGTGGCAGTAGGGGCAGTGGAGGAAATCTCGGCCCCAGCGCTCGCGGGCACCGGGTATATCGGGCAGCTCGTCGACCGCTCCGGTCGTGAGGAGCAGCCGTCGAGCTGTCATGGCGCGATCTCCGGCGAGCCTGAGCGTGAAGCCCTCGGTGATCTCGACCACCTGGTCGTTGATGATCTCGACCCCGTACCCGAGGATTTCCGTGCGGGCCGCTGCGAGGAGGTCAGCGGGCGGCATGCCGTCGCGTGACAGGAAGCCCTGCATGTGGGCGGCCGGAGCGTTTCGAGGCTCCCCAGCGTCGATCACGACGACCCGACGGCGCGCCCGCCCGAGCACCAGAGCGGCGCTCAGGCCGGCAGCTCCGCCGCCGACGACCACCACGTCATAGATTCGTTCTGCCATTTCGATCCCTCCGAATTTGCGTGTTCCTCCACCATGGGCTTTGGCGCAGCAGTTGGCGAGGAAAGTTGCTGTTTCCGGGAAACGGTGATTAGCTGGAGCGATGGCGACCTCGCCCGCTATTGCCGCCGTCCTCGCCGAGGTTGGTTGCCGCCTCAAGCGGGTGCGGGTCAGGCGGGGCGTCACCCTGACCGAACTGGCCGCAGCGACCGGGATCTCAAAGAGCACCCTGTCCCGGTTGGAGACCGGCCAGCGCAAACCCAGCCTCGAGCTGCTCCTACCGATCGCCCAGGCCCATCAGGTGCCCCTCGACGAGCTGGTCGGTGCACCCGAGGTCGGCGACCCGAGAATCCGGCCGAAGCCGCGGAAACGCAACGGCCGGATCGTCGTCCCCCTGACCCAGACACCCAGTGGGATGCACGCCTGGAAAGTGCTGATCCCGCCCGAGCCCGGCGAACCGGAGCTTCGCACCCACGAGGGCCACGAGTGGCTCTACGTGCTCTCCGGACAACTGCGCCTGATCCTGGCCGAGAACGACGTCACCATGGGCCCCGGCGAGGTCGCCGAGTTCGACACCAGCCTTCCGCACTGGTTCGGACCTGCAGACGACCATCCCGTCGAGATCCTCAGCCTGCTCGGCAGGCACGACCACCACGCTCGAGCCGCACCGCACAGCAAGAGGGCGCCCCCGCGGGACGCCCTCTCGGGATCGAGGCGCTGATCGCTAGACGCTCGGCTGCGGAGTCGTTGCTGAGCTTGCCGGGATCGTTGCTGGCGGCTCGCTGCTTCCGCTGTCGAGCCGAAATGGCGGGTAGGTGTCGGTCATCAGGCCCGCGTAGGCGACGACCCGGAAGACCCAGCGGTTGAGGCCGAGGACGAAGTCGTAGAGCGAGCGCGGGTAGCGACCGGTGAAGAGGAGGGCGAGCCCGGCAATGAGGACGAGCAGCCCGATCAGTCCGCCGCCGGAGGCGTAGAGCCAGCCGTCGCCGCCGTTTGACCAGGCTGACCATGCTCCGCCGGTGAAGATCGCGACGATCAGGTACTGCGGGATCGCGAGCAGCCACCACTTGACGAGGACGAGCCCACGCGAGAGCTGCTCGGGATAGTCGACTTCGAGCCTCGCCGGGTACGCGGGATCATCTGCGAGGGAGAAGGGCGGGTACTTGTCTGTGCCGAGGGCGCTGTAGGAGTAGAAGGCGACGCGCCAGGACCAGCGGAGGACGCCGACGTTGAAGTCGAAGATCCCCCGGGGGTAGCGGCCGGTGAAGAGGATTGCGAAGCCCGCGACGATCGTGGAGAGCACGAGGCCGATCCAGAGGAAGAAGAGAATGATGAAGTGTGGGATCGCGAGCAGCCACTTGAAGAGCCACTGCCAGCGTCCCACGTCGGGATCGAGCTCGCCCGTGAGGCGAAGCGGAAAGGCGTTCTGCGGGGAGGTCATGT
>JBKJVI010000178.1:0-43053 GCA_046590225.1 Gaiella sp.
CTCGGGACGCGGACGGAGAACTACCGCGCGACCGCAGACTTCTTCACCGACGATCTCGGGTTGACGCTGGTTCAGGAGGAGACGGGGCATTCGATCTTCCGGCTTCCCGGCGGCGAGCACGACTACGTCGAAGTGTTCGATCTCGAAGAGCCAGACGGGATCGCGCTGACGACCGGTCCGGTTCCAGGCTTTCTCGTTGACGATGTCGTTGACGCGCGTGCGGAGCTTGAGGTTGCCGGAGTCGAGTTGCTCGGCCCGATAAAATGCCTGCGGGACTACCCCGGATCCGAGGAGATCATCGCGTATGGCCGGTTCAACTTCCGGGGGCCTGACGGCAACGTCTACAACTGCATGCAAGGCTCGCCGGTCGTTCGCGAGTAGCCGTCAGGCGCACATCACGCGAATGCAAGACCAGGCGCCGGGGTGGGCGAGTCACGTAGTGCGTGCATTGGTCGAATGTGGTGTCTTTCCGGCCGGGAGGTTTCGGCTCGCGGGAACGGGGGTATCCTCGAGGGAGCGCCTTAACGAACGGTGCCGACCCTACGTCGTGGGTCGAGCTTGGCCCATGCACGATCCGCCCTCAGCAGCGCAGGCCGGAGCAGCCGACTGACCAAACCCTCTGGTCGGCGCTCATGCCTGATGGTCGAGGAGAGGATCGAGTCGAGGAGAGGAGAGGATCGAGTCGAGGAGAGGATCGAAATGCGCAAGGTTTTCGAAATCGGCGGCTACGTCGCTGCTGCAGTCCTGATCGCGTTCGGTATCGGCGCGCTTGTGATGAGCTTCAACGCTCGGAGCACGGTGACCACCGAGTTGTCCCGCGAGTTCATCGTCGGGTCTCCGGACATGAACCCAACAGAGATCACGAAGGCCGTGAAGGAAGCGGGACTCTCGAACGTCCCGATCCCGTCCTGTGACGTGGCGGATAAGGCGATCAAATCCGGCGCCGACGCTCGCTGCTTTGCCCAGTACATGCGTATCCACGCGCTCGAGTCGTCGGGTGGCCTGACGTACGCCGAGATGGGCCGGTTCGCCTCGGCCGCGAATCCCAGCGATCCGAAGGGTACGAACGACGACACTGCCGCAGCAAAGGATGCAAGCGGGGCGCCGGTGCCGAACGGCGCGCGCAACACCTGGATCACGGAAACCGCTCTCGCGACAGCCCTCAACGTCTCCTACATGGCGTCACAGATCGCGCTCTTCGGGATCGTCGTCGGGTTCGCGTTGTTGCTGTCCGGGATCGGTTTCGCCGTCCTTGTCGTGGGCGGATCGCTCCGCAGCAGGCCGGCGACCGCGGCCGACGGCCAGAGCCCGAGGAAACTCAGCGCTCCGGTCGTGCCGGTCGCGTAGAGACGCACCCCTCGCGGGGGTGCCCCACGTCGGGCGCCCTCGCGACTCATCCAACCGCAACTCGAAACGAGGCTCGCGATGAAAGCACTTGTCTACCACGGACCGGGACAACGCTCCTGGGATGAAGTTCCGGACCCCGTGATCGAGGAACCCACCGACATCGTCGTGCGGATCGAGACGTCGACGATTTGCGGCTCCGATCTCCACATTCTCAAAGGGGATGTGCCCGAGACGCCGCCGGGAACGATCCTCGGTCATGAGGCCGTCGGCACCGTGACCGAAAAGGGAGCGGCGGTTAGCACCCTCGAGATCGGTGATCGTGTCCTCGTCTCGTGCATCACCTCGTGCGGCCGCTGCCGGTTCTGCAAGGAGGCGCGCTACGGCCTCTGCACAGGCGGCGGCGGCTGGATCTTCGGCCATCTCATCGATGGCCTCCAGGCCGAGCAGGCGCGCGTACCGTTCGCCGATACGTCGGTGTACAAGGTGCCGCCGGGGCTCACCGACGAACAGGTGCTGTTCCTCGCCGACATCCTTCCGACCGCGTTCGAGGTCGGCGTCCTGAACGGCGGCGTCCAGCCGGGCGATACCGTCGCGGTCGTCGGAGCAGGGCCGGTAGGGCTCGCCGTGATCATGACCGCACGGCTCTTCACGCCGGGGCGGATCATCGCGATCGACCTGGCAGACACGCGGCTCGAGAAGGCGCGAGAGTTCGGTGCTGACGTCACGGTCAACAACGGCACGGAAGACGCGGTCGAGCGCGTGATGGCACTGACCGACGGTCTCGGAGCGGACGTCGTGGTCGAAGCGGTCGGCCTGCCGGCCACGTTCGAGCTGTGCACCGAGATCGTCCGGCCCGGGGGACGAATCGCGAACGTCGGTGTCCACGGGCATTCCGCGACGCTCCATCTCGAGAAGCTCTGGGCGAGGGACCTGACGATCACGACCGGACTCGTCGACGCATTCACGACACCGCAGCTACTGAAGCTCGTTGCCGAGGGTCGACTCGACGCGACGCGGTTCGTGACGCACCGCTTCCCGCTCGACGAGACCATGGCTGCGTACGACACCTTTGCCGACGCTGCCACGACGCACGCGCTCAAGGTCGTCCTCGAGGCACAGCCGCTGGCGGTGCCTGCCGACATCTCCGTTGAGGAGGAGCTCGCCGTCGCATGAGCGGCGTTCGTCAGCGCAGCTCGTACCCGCCGCAGGCGTTGTGACGCACGCGCAGCTCGGCCGGGCGAAGGCTCCTCGGTCGGGTTGCGATCAGACGCTGGCAGGGGACGCCGAGGGCGCTGCCGGGAGAAGCAAAAGGTGGCTCTCGACGACAGCGGCGGCGACGTCGCTGAGCTTTCGCCCGTTGTGCTGGGAATGGTCGCGGAGCCGTTGGAACGCAGTCTCTGCCGTGATCGAGTGACGAGCCATCAGGATGCCCTTCGCCTGTTCGATCACCGCCCGTCGTCCGAAGGCCCCCTGGAGGTTCTGGAACTCCGCGAAACGTTGCAGCGTGATGTCGATCGAGCTCTGCAGCTCGTCGGGCGTGCCGTCGATGATGTACGCGAACACTCCGCGCTTGGCCGCTTCTTTGACGTAGGCGGGATCGTCGGCATGCAGAATCGCGATCACCGGGCACGACGCCTCGCGGACGATCTCGGAGATCAGGTCGAGCGCGTGGGCGGAGCTCGATCCGAGCCCGACAAGGGCGACGTCAGGCTGTTCCCTGGCCGTCGCCGGCCCGACCTCCTTGACGTAGATCTCGCGAGCGATCACGTCGTGCCCAAGACCAATCACGACCTGCGCGAGTAACTCGAGCCGATCGCGCTTTTCATTCGCGATCAGGACACGCAGGTGCTGGAGATCGCTGTCGGCCATAGTCCCGCGAAGCGCTCCGCATCACGGAGTCCGCAGCCTAGCGGCGGACGTCTTTGCGGGTGGTAGCCTCCTCGCCGACGGTACCGCAAACCTCGATGCCGCCGGTTGTGTCGCCGGGTCTGAAGAAACCTGGCCCGGCGAATGATTCTGGCTCACCCGGCGCCTGGACGCTCGCTCGTCTTCGGCGCGTTCGACGTCGCGAACGACAACGCCGACAACGCCGACAACATTCGGCTCGTGCTGCTCGACCTCGAGAGCGGCACGGCCACGTCCCTGGTCGTCGGCAAGGACGATCAGCGGCTCCGATATCCGCGCTGGTCGCCCGACGGGCGCTCGCTCGTGCTCGATGTCTGGCAGTACTCGAGCCCCGTACAGGTGACGCTCGTCTCGACGCAGGTCGCGACGACGAGTCTCGACGACGACGCGGGGACGATCACGCCCCTCACGGAGCCCTCGGCGTGGGCTACCTACCCGGACTGGCATCCGAAGGACGACCTGATCGTTTATCACACGCGGCCGTGGACGGTGGCCGCCGGTCTCGAGCCCGGGCCGTCCAACCTCTACACGATCCGCCCGGACGGCTCCGAGCAGACACAGGTGACGCACTTCGGCACCGATGGGCCGCGGGCCGTGCAGCCGACGTGGACACCGGACGGGAAGAGAATCATCTTCACGAGCGTCGAGGGCACCGGGTACGGGAACCCGACGATGGCGACGATCAACGCCGACGGCACGGGGTTGACCTCCGCGACCGCCTCGGGTCCGATGTTCGGCATCCAGCCCCGGTTGCGCTCGGTTCCGTGAGGAGAACGAATCATGCCGAGGCTGTAACCCCGGAGAGGGTGCGTCTCTCACCCGCAGCGGAATCAATCGCCCGTACCGCCGTGATCGCCGCGACGCTCGTCCTCGCAGCCAGCATCGTTGGGTGCGGTGCGAGCGAGAGCGAGGGGCTGGTTGTCTATCAGTGGGGCGCTCCGTGCGGCGACGGCGCGCCCACCGAGAACGGCCTCTGCCTCCGTTCGGCCCGATGGAAAGGATGCGCGCGCGATCCTCCCCTATGTTGTCGGGCGCGTGAAAGATCCGGACTGGTCGCGTGACGGGGCGAAACTTGCGTTCACCGTCGTCGGCGAGGACGGCGTCGGGCACATCTGGATAGCCGGTGCCGACGGGTGGGCAGGCGGGGAGGCGATCGACACGTCGACCCGCTGCCCCGCCGAGGCGCGGTTCCCGGCCTGGTCTCCCGACGGGAAGCAGATGGCCTTCGGCTGTTTCGGCCCCGACTCGGTGCCGATCCGGATCCTGGTCGCGGAACTCGCAACGGGAAAGATGTCCACGGCCTGGACGGCCGGCCCTGGAGAGCAGGGTTGGGGCCCGCGCTGGTCGCCCGACGGCTCATCCCTCGTCTTCGAGCTCGAGCAACTCAGTGCCGACCGCGAGCGTACGACGGGCACCGGGCTCGCGGTCGTGCCGGCCGCCGGTGGCGCCGCCCGGCGGATCACCCCCGTGTCGATGTTCGCGACCTACGCCGACTGGAGCCCGGACGGCAAGCGCATCGTGTTCTCGACCTACGGGATCGACTCCTTCGAGACCGGCGGGCCCGGCGCGACGAACCTCTACACCGTCGCCTCCGACGGCTCCGACCTCCGCCAGGTGACGAGGTATGAGGCGGGAGGAGACCGCGCGGGACACCCGACCTGGGCGCCCGACGGCAAGCGGATCGTGTTCACCCACGTCACGGGCAACGGGAACAACGGCTACGGGACGCGGAGGATTGCGTTCATCGATCCCGACGGAACGAATCTCGAGATCATCGAGGGACTCTCGGCGACCCATCCGCGACAACAGCCGTAGCTCGGCCGTTCGCGCGACCGGCTCAGCCCTTCGTGCTCCTCGACGATGGTTTCTTTCGCGAGCTGTTGAAGTCGACGGCTTCGCATACGAGCGCCTTGAAGGCGGACGCGTCAACCTTTTCTCCCTCGTGAATGTCGATCGCGCGCCGCACGTTTCCGTCGAGGCTCGAGTTGAAGAGACCGGCCGGATCGTCCAGTGACGCGCCCTTCGCGAATGTGAGCTTCACGACCTTCTTGTAGGACTCGCCGGTGCAGATGATCCCGTCGTGCTCCCAGACCGGCGTGCCGCGCCACTTCCACTCCTCGACGACGTAGGGGTCGGCGTCCCTGATCAGCTCGCGCATCCGCTCCAACGTCTCGCCGCGCCAGTCCCCGAGCTCGACGATCTTGCGTGAGATGAGCTCCGCTGGCGACAGGTTCTCAATCGAGTCCATGGATCCGATCTTCCCGTCCTACGACGTCGCCGCGGCGCGCTCTGCGAGCGCCGCGAGCACCTTGGGCTGAATCGTCGTCGTCTCGCTGAGCACCCGCTGAAACGCCTGGCCGGTGATCACGAGCACGCGCGTCGGCGTCGTCGCGGTCACGGTTGCCGTGCGTGGAGCGTCCGTGAGGAGGGCGATCTCACCGAAGAAGCTGCCGCCGGGTAGCTCCGCCACCTTGCGGCCACCGCGTCGCACGTCAACCGCGCCGTCAACGAGGACGAAGAACTCGCGTCCCTTCTTGCCCTCCTCGATCAGCTTCGTCCCTTCGGGGAGGTAGAGCTCGTCCGCGATCGCGGCGATCCGGCCGAGCTCCTTCTGCGAGCACCCGGCAAAGAGAGGCACGCTGCGAAGCAGGTCGACCTTCGAGTCACGGCGGAGCTTCATGCACACGATCCTACGAGACACGGGCGACGCCCGCACCGACCGCGTGCGTCACTGCGACCTCCCTTCCGGCTACTACGCTCGCCCGATGCAGCCCCAGACCCTCGACCGCCACGTCGACTACCTGTGCGCGGCGCACGGGATCGGGCGAGTCGACGGGCGGGGACGAGCTGTCGTGATCACCGTCCGGCATCGTGACGGCAGCCGCGAGCGACGCCTCGAGATCAGGATCCCTCCGGTGCGAGGGCAGGTGAGCTACTTCATCGCGCTGCACGAGATCGGGCATCTCGTCGGCCATGGCCGCAGCGGCCGCCGCCTCGAGAGCGAGGCAGCGGCGTGGCGGTTCGCGCTCGCGACAGCGCTCGTCGCCCCCACGGATGCAACGCGTCGGCGGATGGGGAAGCGACTTCGGTCCTACGTGATCTGGGCCGAGCGACGGGCGGGTCGACGTCAGCCACCCCATATTCCTCCCGCACACGACCCATTCTGGGACTTGCTCGCCTGGCTCGAGTATTGACGTCCCGGGAAGGGACGCGCCACGCCTTTACGAAACCCTCACGAGAAAACGTCAATTTCCTGACCACAATCTCGTAGAACGAGAGATCCAATCGCGGCTCCGGACCGAATACAAGGAGACCCGACTACGTTGAAAGAGGCAATCATGTCTGCGGCAGAGCTTCAAGAGCGACCCGATGTCGAGATCGAGCTGGTTGAGCAGTGGCGCATCGAGTCACTCTCGCGCGCCGGTTACGACCCCGAATCAGCGACCGTGCTCGCGGCCTCGCACGAGGTCGACCTGCACTTCGCGACCCGTCTGCTCGAGAGCGGCTGCCCGGTCGATCTCGCCCTTCAGATCCTGCTGTAGAGCACGACGTTTCGGCACCTGACGCCCGGTTTTCACCGGGCGTCACTCGTTTCGAGGACGAAGGCGTCCTGACCCCGAGCGAGAATGTCGAACCATGCACTTTGTCGCATCGATTCCCTCACCGAGCAACGGCGCTATCGAGCTCGGCCCGCTGACGATTCACATGTACGGACTGACGCTGCTCGCGGCGATCGGTTTCGCGATCTGGATTACCGGCACGCGCTGGGTCAACCGCGGCGGCGACTGGGATCTCATCTTCCGCTGTGCCGTGTGGGGCGTCGGCGCCGGGATCGTCGGTGCGCGGCTCTACCACGTCGCGACGAGCTGGAGCGAGGTTCCTGAGCAGTGGTGGGGGCCGTTCGCGATCTGGAAGGGAGGGCTCGGTGTCTGGGGCGGGATCGCCGCGGGCGTCATCGTCGGCGCCGTGATCGCGAAACGCGCCGGGGCAGATGTGCCACTCCTTGCCGACTGTCTCGTGCCGGGCCTCCTCGTCGCTCAGGCTGTGGGACGCATCGGGAACTGGTGGAACCAGGAGCTCTACGGCAAGCCGACGGACCTGCCGTGGGGCCTCGAGATCGACGCGGCCCATCGGCCGCTCGCGTCGCTCGACCAGATCACGTATCACCCGGCGTTTCTCTATGAGGCGATCTGGAATCTCCTCGCTGCGGTGCTGCTTGTCTACATCATCGAGCGGCGCTTCCATCCGCGCCCACCGGGGCTGTTCGCGCTCTACGTCGCGCTCTACTCCTTCGGGCGCTTCTGGATCGAGCTCATCCGCATCGACCCCGCCAACGACATTCTCGGCCTCCGCGTCAACACCTGGGTGTCGGGAATTGTGTGCATCGCCGGCATCGTCTGGTTTGTGCTCTCGCAACGACGTGGGCGAGATTCGGCACCGTCGCCGCCGAAAGGCCCACGGATGGACGTGCCAAAGAGCCGCGTCCGACCCGGGGGCTAGGGTCCGACCGTGGCCAGCGCCGTCCGCGACCTCGAGCTGGACCTCGATGCATTCGAGGGCCCGTTCGACCTCCTTCTCACGCTCCTGCTCAAGGACGCGATCCAGCCGTCGGAAATCGACATGGCCGGGATCGTCGTCGCCTTCGTCGAGCGTCTCGCCGAGCGCGACGAGCTCGATCTCGATGCGTGCGGTGAGTTCCTCGTCCTGATTGCGTCGTTGCTGGAGCTGAAGGCACGGCACCTGTTTCCTGACGAGGAGGCCGAGCTCGCCGACATGGAGCCGGAGGAGGCCGCCGACGAGCTCGCTCGGCGGCTCGCGGAGTACCGGCGGATGAAGCTCGCCGCCGTCTGGCTCCGAGAACGACTCGAGGAGCAGCGCGAGCAGTACTTCCGTCTCGGGCCTGCCCCGCTCGCCCCGAGCCCGGAGCGCCGCCTTGCCGCCCAGGAGCCACTCCGCCTCGTCGAGGCGATGTGTGGCCTCGCCGTCGAGCCTCCGCGCGTCTCGCTCTCACACATGGCGCTTCGGTTCCCACCGGTTTCGCAGTTCGTCGAGCGGTTTCGTGCCCTCCTCGTCCGACGACGGCGCTTTGACTTCGACACGGAGATGAAGGGTCTCTCGCGTGTGGAGCAGGCCGTTGCGTTCCTCGCGCTACTCGAGCTCCGCAAGGAGGGCGAAATCTCCATCTCGCAGGCGGCTCCGTTCGCGCCGATCCGGATTGCACGTGCCGACGAGCCTCTCTTTGACACCGACGATGGAAGGATGCTGCAGTGGACCGCCCGCTCCGCCTGATCTCTGCCAACCCGCTCGATGCTCTCGCGAGGACGGTCGAGGCTCTGCTCGTCGTCGCGTCACAGCCGCTGACCGTGGAGGAGCTCGCCGAGGCGACCGCCGACGATGTCGAACGGATCGAGACTGCGCTCGGGCTCCTGCGCGAGCGCTACAGCGAAGGGCGCAGCGGCATCATCCTGCAGAAGGTGGCCGGCGGCTACGCGTTCGGCGCCTCGCGTGAGGCGGCCGAAGCGTGCGCGCGCCTCTTCGAGCGCCCGGTCGAGCGCGGCCTCTCGCAGGCAGCGCTCGAGACGGTCGCGATCGTTGCCTACCTCGGGCCGGTCTCCCGCCCCGAGATCGCACAGATCAGGGGCGTCGCTGCCGACTCGGCCGTCGCGTCCCTTGTCGAGCGAGGATTGATCGCGGAGGCGGGTCGCGAGTCGAGCCCGGGCGGTGCCGTGCGCTACCGCGTCACGGCGCTCTTCGAGCGTGTCTTCGGGCTCGAGTCGCTCGCCGCACTGCCGCGCCTCGACGACATCGGCGAAGATCAGGCGGCGATCCGTGAACGTTTGCTCGAGGTTGCTGAGGCGCGCGCGTCTTGAAGCCCGGCGACAGGCTGAAGCCTGTCGCCCGCCCCGAGTCGTGCGCCCCGCGCGTCGCACGCATTTCCTTGTAACCTGCCCCGCTCGCCGCACGGCTTGGGCGACTGGCATATCGTCGGCTCCGATGAGGAAGCGACTTTGACGAGCGGCGACGTGCGATCCGACAGCTCCGGTTCTGGCCGACTCTGGTCGCTTATCCCCGGGGTCGGCGTCGTCCGCACCTACCGCAAGGAGTGGGTGCATCGGGACGTCGTCGCGGGCCTCGTGCTCACGGCGCTCCTCGTTCCGCAAGGGATGGCCTACGCCGAGCTGGCGGGTCTGCCTGCGGTCACCGGGCTCTACGCGACGGTCGTTCCCCTCATTGCATACGCACTCTTCGGACCATCTCGGATCCTCGTTGTCGGCCCGGACTCGGCGCTCGCGCCGCTCGTCGCCGCTGCCGTGATTCCGGTAGCGGGGGCGGACGCTTCCGAGCGGGTCGCTGTCGCCGGGCTCCTCGCTCTCATCGTTGGCGCGCTCCTACTGGCAGGGGCGATCGCCCGCCTCGGCTTTCTTACCGATCTCTTCTCGAAACCCGTGAGAGTCGGGTATCTCGCGGGGATCGCTCTCATCGTGATCGCGTCCCAGTTGCCGCGGCTCCTCGGAGTCCCGGTCGAGAGCGGAGGGTTCGTCGACAACGTCGGAGATTTCGTGGCGCGCCTCGACCGCATCGACCCCGCCACGGCGGCGGTCGGGATTGGGTGTCTCGCGGTTGTCCTGATCCTGTGGCATGTTGCGCCACGCGCGCCCGGCATCCTGTTCGCAGTCGGCGGCGGTGCGATCCTGGTTTCCGTTCTCGATCTCGACGTTGCCGTTGTGGGATCCGTTCCTCGCGGGCTCCCTTCACTAACGATCCCGTCGACGTCGGTCGAGGATCTCGGACGGCTGACACTCAGCGCGGTGGCGATAGCGCTCCTTGCGTTCGCGGACACGAGCGTCCTTTCTCGCAGCTATGCCTCCCGGCTCGGCGAGCGCGTTGACCAGAGCCGAGAGCTCGGGGGCCTCGCGATGGTCAACCTCGCAACCGGTCTGTTCCAGGGGTTCCCGACCTCGAGCAGCTCGTCCCGCACTCCCGTCGCCGAGGCCGCAGGGAGTCGCACGCAACTGACCGGTGTTGTTGCGGCCCTCGCGATCGGGATCGTCCTCGTTCTCGGCACGGGCATGCTCGAGAACATCCCCGTCGCGGCGCTCGCTGCCGTCGTTATTGCTGCCGTCCTCCGGTTGATAGACGTGCCGGTGTTCCGGTGGCTCCTTCGGGTCAACCGCGGTGATTTCGCGCTCGCTGTTGCCTCGTTTGCAGGGGTGCTCGTACTCGGGATCCTGCCCGGTGTCGGCTTCGCCGTCGGACTCTCCATCCTCGCCGTGCTGGAGAGAGCGTGGCATCCACATACCGCAGTGCTCGCGCGCATCCCCGAGCTCAAGGGCTATCACGACACTGTCCGTCACCCCGAAGGGCGGCAGATTCCCGGCCTCCTCCTCTTTCGCTTCGATGCCCCGCTCTTCTTCGCGAACGCCGAGGTGTTCAGAGACGCGGTTCACCGCGCCCTCGCCGGGGCGCGAGGGCCCGTACTGACGATCGTCCTCGCGTCCGAGCCGATCACCGATGTCGACTCCACGGCTGCAGAGGTACTCGGGGAGATCAACGCGGAGTTGGAACGAGATGGAATCGAGCTCGCATTTGCGGAGGTGAAGGGGCCTGTCAACGACAAGCTGAGGCTCTACGGCCTGATGGAGACGATCGGCGAGGAGCGCTTCTATCCGACCCTCGGTCTCGCTGTGCGAGCACATGTCGACGCGCACCACGTTGACTGGCGCGACTGGGAAGATGGAGGAGAGGCAACGTAACCGTGTCGCCCGCCACGTCGGTCGCGTCGTGCCCGGCGTCGTCCGGAGGTCAGATCTGCCAGGCGCCGCGACGGAGCAGCGGGGCGTGCTCTCCTTCGCGGGTGATGCCGTCGACGTCGAGCTCCGGGCTTCCGATCATGAAGTCGATATGGATCTGGCTCCTGTTGACCCGCTGTCGGTCGGCTTCCGACTCGACGCCGTGCAGATAGCCGGCGCCGAGCGCGATGTGACTTGCGGCGTTCTCGTCGAGGAGCGTGTCGAAGAAGATCGTCTCGAGCGGACCGATCCGGCCCCCGCCATCGACGAGGGCCAGCTCACCGAGCCGCGTTCCGCCGTCGTCCTTTGCGCAAGCGTTGCGGAGCGTCTCGGCATTGTCCTCGGCATCGATCTTCACCGCGCGCCCCTGCTCGAACTCGATCCGGATCCCGTTCACGATCGAGCCATAGAGGTTGAGAGGCATCGTCGCGCTCACGTAGCCGTCGACGCGGAGAGGGTCCGGGGTCGTGAACGTCTCCTCGCTCGGGATGTTCGGGTAGTACCGGAGGCCGTCGATCGTCTCCTGGCCGCCGGCATGCCACCGTGACGAGGCGAGGAGCCCCACAGTGAGATCTGTGCCTCGACCGTGAAGCCGGATTGCGTCGAACCTCCGGGCAGTGAGCTTCGCAGCGCTCGCCGTGGTCTCGGCAAAGCGCACCTCCCAGGCTGCGGGAGGGTCGTCGGCGTCGAGACGGCAAACGTGGCCGATTGCATCCCAGAGCCGCGAGTACGCCTCCTCCGGACCAGCCTGCGGGTAGACGGCCGCGGCCCATGCCCTCGTCGGTGCCGGGGCAACACACCAGTTCGTCGTCCGGAGGCCGACGATCTCGCTGGTCTCGGGCATGTACGGGAGCGCGTCGGTGCCCATTCGGTCGGCCGGGACGCCCTCGAAGGCGTCGAGCTCGACCGGCCCGCTCAGCGAGATCCGGGCGCCCTGCTCGTCGGAGAGCTGGCGGATCCGTGCGTGCAGCCACGGCGGGATGTAGCCGAAGGTCTCCGGGTCGCCGTGGAGAAGTCTCTGGCGCTTGACGCGTGGATCCCAGTAGAGAACGTCGACGTACTTCGCGCCGCGCTCGTACGCGGCGCGTGTGATCTCTCGGGTCAGTTCCTCCTTGCCCGTAAAGCTCGTGACGCCGACGAGCTGGCCGGGCTGCACGCCCGCGCCGTAGCCCACGATCAGGTCGGCCAGCCTGCGGGTCAGCTCCGTGTAGTCGCGCACCGCGCGGGAGACTAGACGACAATGCCCGGGTGCGTCTCAATCGCTATCTCGCCCGGGCCGGTGTCGCGTCACGACGCGCCGCTGACGAGCTGATCAAGAAGGGCCGCGTGACAGTCAACGGGCAGCGCGGTGAGTTGAACACGTTCGTCGCGGCTCGGGATGTCGTCGAGGTCGACGGTGAGGAGGTGGGCAAGCAGGATCTCGCCCACGTCCTCCTGAACAAGCCGCTCGGTGTCGTGACGACGGCAAGCGACCCCGAGGGCCGTCCGACCGTGGTCGATCTCGTCGGCCACGAGGCGCGCGTCGTCCCGGTCGGTCGCCTGGATATCGATACGAGCGGTGTGCTACTCCTCACGAACGACGGCGACCTTGCGCACCGGCTCGCTCATCCCCGCTACGGCGTGGAGAAGACGTATGTCGCCGACGTCGAGGGCGACCTCACCCAAGCCGCTGTTGGAGCGCTCGCCGCGGGCGTCGAGCTCGAGGACGGCATCACTGCCCCGGCGCGTGCGCGCCAGCTCGGCCGTTCGCGCGTCGAGCTCGTGCTGCACGAGGGGCGTAACCGCCAGGTGCGACGGATGTGCGCGGCCGTCGGGTTCCCCGTCGTACGACTCCGACGTACCGGCTACGCCGGTCTGGACGTGAGCAAGGTGCCGATCGGGGAATCACGGCCGCTGACGCGCGGCGAGGTCGAGGCTCTTCGGAGGCTCGTCGGTCTGTAGGCGCCGGGGCGGCCGGTGGCCGGCTTTAGCCGGTCGCCAGGGTTGGGCTCGTGGTACGTGGCGCTCGTGGTACGTGGCGCTCGCACCGATTCGAGCGTTTGGACCCAGGGGAGCGGCTGAAGCCACCCCCCAGAGGGAAGCGGCTACGCTGCGCTGTTCTCTTCCGCCGCGCTGTTCTTCTCCCGCACGAATCCCATCGTCTCGTACATCCGCTCGAGGGTCGGCGTCGACGTGGAGCGCGCCTTGTCGGCACCGAGCGCAAGCAGGCGGAGCAACTCACCCTCATCGGCGCGGAGCTCCGTGTAGCGCTCCCTGATCGGCTCGAGCAGGGCGACGACCGCCTCTCCGACAGCGACCTTGAACGTGCCGTACCCGGCACCGGAATACTCGGCCTCGATCTGGGCGGGCGTACTGCCGGTGGCGACCGACATGATGTCGATCAGGTTCGAGACGCCCGGCTTGTCGTCGGCCTTCCGCACCTCCCGCCCGGAGTCGGTCACCGCCGTCTTGAACTTCTTCAGGATCACGTCAGGCTCGTCGAGCATGCGCACGGTGCCCTGCTCCGAGCTTCCGGTCTTGCCCATCTTCGCGGTGGGGTCCTGGAGCGACATGATGCGCGCTCCGACCTCCGGGTAGAACCCATCCGGCACCGTGAAGACCTCACCGAAGCGCCCATTAAACCGCTCGGCGATATCCCGGGCGAGTTCCAGATGCTGTCGCTGGTCGTCTCCGATCGGGACGATGTCGGCCTGGTAGAGCAGGATGTCACCTGCCATCAGGACGGGGTAGTTGAAGAGCGCGGATGCGACGAACTCCTGCTCGCCACCCTTCTCCTTGAACTGCGTCATGCGGCCGAGCTGCCCGTAGCCGGCGACCGCCGACAGCAGCCAACTCGCCTCGGCATGGGCCGTCACATGGCTCTGAGCGAAGACGGTCGTGCGCTCGGGTTCGAGGCCGGTCGCGATCAGCATCGCGAACAGATCGAGTGTGCGGCCGTGCAGGTCGGCAGGGTCGTACGGCACCGTGATCGCGTGGAGGTCGACGATGCAGAAGGTCGCGTCGCCCATGTCCTGGGTGGCCGCGTACTGCCGGAAGCCGCCGGAGTAGTTGCCGAGCGTTGAGTCGCCGGTCGGCTTGATGCCCGAGAAGATGCGCATGAGTGTCCTTTCGCTCGCGGTCTCGGCCTGAATGCGCTAGCGCATTCGGCCGTTGAGAGAAGCCCTGGCCTGTCGGATCAAGCGCGCCAGAAGAGGCCGAGGAGGTTGAGCAAAGGCATGGTGCTCATTTTGTAGCCGTTTTCAGGCGCAGCGTCAAAAGGAGCCGCGTCTACACTGAAGTGATGTCCGTGACCGACCCGACCTGGGCGCCCTCGTCCTGGCATGCCTTTCGTGCGCTCCAGCAGCCCGAGTGGCCCGACGCCGTGGCGCTTGCCGCCGTGCGCGACCGTCTCAGCCTGCTGCCCTCGCTCATCTTCGCCGGCGAGGCGCGCGCGCTCCAACATCAGCTCGCCGAGGCCGCAGCGGGCCGCGCGTTCCTGCTTCAGGCCGGCGACTGCGCCGAGTCGTTCCACGAGCTCTCGGTGATCGCGGTACGCGAGCGGCTGAAGCTTCTGCTCCAGATGTCCGCCGTGCTCACCTACGGAGCGACGCTGCCGGTGATCAAGGTCGGTCGGATCGCCGGCCAGTTCGCGAAGCCCCGCTCGTCGCTGACCGAGACGGTCAACGGCGTTGAGATTCCCTCGTTCCGCGGTCACGTGATCCATTCCGAAGAGCCGACGCTCGAGGCGCGCACTCCCGACCCGGAGCGCCTCGTGCAGGCCTACTATCAGGCCGTTTCGTCCCTGAACCTGCTGCGTGCGTTCACGAAGGGTGGCTTCGCCGACCTGACGCAGGTCCACACCTGGAACCAGGAGTTCGTCGCCAGCTCGCTCGAGGGGCAGCGCTACGAGACGATCGCCAACGAGATCGGCCGGGCGCTGCGCTTCATGGAGGCGATCGGGATCGACCTCGGCGACGAGCGTTCGATCCACGAGGTCGACGTCTGGACGAGCCACGAGGCGCTCCTGCTCGACTACGAGGAGCCGCTCGTGCGGAAGGACTCGACGACCGGCGACTGGTATGCCTGTTCGGGGCACTTTCTCTGGGTCGGCGAGCGCACGCGGCAGCTCGACGGCGCCCACGTCGAGTTCCTCTCGGGACTGCACAATCCCGTGGGCGCGAAGGTCGGCCCCTCGATGACGCCCGACGAGCTCGTTGCCCTCGCCGAGAAGCTCAACCCCGACCGCGTGCCAGGGCGCCTGAGCCTGATCACACGTCTCGGCGCGAGCCGCGTCGAGGAGCTCCTGCCGCCGCTTTTGCGCGCCGTCACCGAGGCCGGGATCCCCGTCGTCTGGGTTTGCGACCCGATGCACGCGAACGGGTTCGTCACGGGCTCGGGGCACAAGACGCGGCGGCTCGATGACGTGCTCCGTGAGATCAAAGGATTCTTCGCCGCGCACCGTGAGGTCGGCACGTGGCCCGGCGGCGTTCACCTCGAGATCACCGGCGAGGACGTCACGGAATGCCTCGGCGGCTCCGAAGCGATCCTCGAGGAGCAGCTCGATACGCGATACGAAACGCTTTGCGACCCGCGCTTGAACGCCCGTCAGTCGCTCGACCTGGCGTTCCGCGTCGCAGAGCTGATGCGCGGATAGTGGTCGCTCCGGGAAATCCTGTCGTGGTGCGCCGGCGAAAACCGAGCAGGGCGAGGACGCAGGGAGCTCGCATACTTGCCTGTATGGGTGCGACCGAGGACGAAGCCCTGCGAGGTGTTTGCAGCCACGCATGCCTTTGCAATAGGGCAACAATGCGTGGCAGGATTTCCCGGAGAGGCCACTGCTCATGAGCGGTCTTCGAGCCATCACCGTCGTCGGGACGGGCCTCATCGGTGCGTCTGCTGCGCTCGCCGCCCGGAAGGCGGGAGCGACCGTGCGAGGCTGGGATCCCGATCCCGAGGTGCTGCGCGTCGCGCACGAGCGGGAGGCCGTCGAACCTGCCGCGACCCTGGCCGAGGCGGTCGCCAGCGCAGATCTCGTCCTTGTTGCGGCGCCCGTCGCGGAGCTTCCGCACGTCGTCCGCGAGGTGCTCGACCTCGCCTCGGCGGACTGCGTCGTCACAGACGTCGGCTCGACCAAGAGCGCGGTCTGCGCGGCGGCTCAGGGCGACGCACGATTCATCGGTGGCCACCCGATCTGCGGTGCCGAGACGCGTGGCCCGGACCGCGCGAATGCCGAGCTCTTTGCCGGCGCGACGTGGTTCCTGACGCCGACAGCGGGCACAGGGCCGGAGCTCCTGCGCGCGGTGCACGGGTTCGTCACGTCTCTCGGCGCCCGTCCGATCGCGATCGACGCCGGTGCGCACGACCGTCTCGTCGCCGTCACGAGCCACCTGCCGCACGCGCTCGCGAACGTGCTCCTCAACCAGGCCGGAGCTGCCAGGGTCGACGGCCACGACCCGCTCCAGGCAGCAGGCGGCTCGCTGCGCGACATGACGCGCATCGCCGGAGCGAACCCGCGGATCTGGGTCGACATCTTCCTCGACAACCGCGAGGCCGTCGTTGCCGCGCTCGCGGAGCACCGCCGCCGCATCGAGCAGCTCGAGGCGGCGCTGACGGCGCAGGACGGCGGTCAGCTCGCGCGTTGGATTGCGGAGGCAGCCACGAACCGGCGCCGCATGTTGACGACCGCCTACGGCGACCCCGGGGAGCTTCAGCGGCTTCGTGTCCATCTTCCCGATCGCCCGGGTGTGCTCGCCGGAATCTTCCAGGCGCTCGGTGCCGAGCGAATCAACGTGCAGGACTTCGAGCTGGAGCATCTCTCGACCGACCGCGGTGGCACACTCACCGTCATCGTCGCGGGGGAGGAGGAGGCCGAACGGGCTTCGGCTCTCCTCGAGGAGCAGGGTTACGGCGTTGTCCTCGCACCCGTGATCGACGGATGAGGGTCGAACCACTCACGCGGCTCGTCGGGCACATCGCTGTGCCGGGCGACAAGTCGATCTCCCACCGGGCGGTCCTGTTCGGGGCGCTCGGCGACGGGGAGACGCGCGTCACGGGCTTCGGCCGATCGGCCGACACGGAGGCGACGATCGAGGCCGTCCGCGCGCTCGGGGTCACGGTCTACGAGCACGACCACGACACGCTGCGGATCTTCGGCAAGGGCTTGCGCGGCCTCGTGTCTCCGGGACGGCCGATCGACTGCGCCAACGCGGGCACGCTCGTCCGCCTCCTGACGGGGATCCTCGCCGGGCAGAGCGGGCAGCAGTTCGAGCTGACCGGCGACGCCTCGCTCAGCGCCCGTCCCATGACGCGGGTCACCGAGCCGCTTTCGCGCATGGGAGCGGTGCTCGAGACCGACGACGGCCACCTACCGCTCGGAATCGACGCGCGCCCCTTGCGTTCGATCACCTACGAGCTGCCGGTCGCGAGCGCTCAGGTCAAGTCCGCGATCCTCCTCGCCGGGCTGTACGCGAAGGGCGAGACGACCGTGGTCGAGCCCACACCGACGCGCGACCACACCGAGCTGATGCTCGAGGCGGCCGGTGTGACGATCACGAGGCGCGAGAAGAGTGTCACCGTGCAGCCGGCGGAGCGCCTCGACCTGGGCGAGATCGAGGTTCCGGGCGACTTCTCCTCGGCGGCGCCGTTCATTATCGCGGCCACGATGCTCCCGGGCTCGGAGCTCCACATCCACGGCGTCAATCTCAACCCTCGTCGCACCGGGCTGCTCACGATTCTCGAGCGGATGGGCGGGCGCGTCACCGTCTACAACCGTCGCCGCATCGGCGGTGAGCCCGCGGGCGACCTGGACATCCGCTCCGCCGACCTCGTCGCGACGACCGTGCTCGGGCCGGAGGTGCCGCTCGCGATCGACGAGCTGCCTCTGTTTGCTCTGGCGGCATCGTGCGCGCATGGCAACAGCCGCTTGCGGGGTGCGGAGGAGCTTCGTGCGAAGGAATCGGACCGCGTCGAGGCCACCGTTGACGCGCTGCGGTCGCTCGGTCAGCACGTGATTGCGACCGAGGACGGCTTCAGGATTCGTGGAGTGCCAACCCGCCCACGGGGCGGCAGGATCGAGAGCCGTGGCGATCACCGCATCGCGATGCTGGGCGCGATTGCGGGACTCACATCGGCAGACGGCGTCGAGATCGAGAACGCCGAGTGCGTGGCAGTAAGCTTCCCGGGCTTCTTCGAGCTCCTCGCACATCTCAAAGAGACCTCAGAAAGGCAGGAGGCGTGATGGTGCCCATCTATCATTTCTGCCTCAGGCAGAAATGATCGTTGCAATCGACGGGCCTGCAGGGGCCGGCAAGAGCTCGGTCGCCCGTGCCCTTTCGATGCGCCTCGGGTTCCGCTATCTCGACACCGGCGCGATGTACCGTGCGTTGACCTGGCTCGCGCTGCGGCAGGGCATCGCTCTCGACGACGTGACCTCGCTCGAGGAGCTCGCACGTGAGAATCCGATCGAATTCGACGAAGGGGAGGGCGTGTCGATCGCAGGCCATGACGTGTCGACCAGGATCCGGGAGCCGGTGATCGATTCCTCCGTTCCGATCGTGGCCCGCCATCCGGAGGTGCGCGAGGTGATGCGCGAGCGGCAACGGGCGCTCGGCGAGCAGGGCGACTCCGTGATCGAGGGGCGGGACATCGGCGTTGTTGTCGCTCCGCACGCCGAGCTCAAGATCTGGCTCGTCGCCGACCCTCGTGTTCGCGCCGAGCGCCGTCACGCAGAGCGAGACGGCATCACCGTTGACATGACGGCCGACGACATGCGCCGCCGCGACGAACGCGACGCGGGCAACACGCATCGGGCCGAGGATGCGATCGAGGTCGATACGACGTCGCTCGACCTCGAGCAGGTCATCGATCGGATCGAAGGGCTCGTCCGGGAGCGTGTGGCATGAGCACGACCGCCGACAAGGTCTGGGCCGTCGGTCGTCCGACGATCGGCACGGCCGTGAAGCTGACCGGGCGCCTGAAGGTGTACGGCAAGGAGCGCGTTCCGATGACGGGTGGGCTCGTGATCGCGTGCAACCACTTTCACTGGGTCGACCCGCCCGCCCTTGGTGCGGGCTGCCCGCGCACGATCTACTACATGGCCAAGGTCGAGGCACATCGCGTGCCTGGACTCGGAGCGGTCATCCGCGCGTTCGGAACGTTTCCGGTGCGCCGCGGCGAGTCCGATCGCGATGCCGTCCGCACGATGCGAGGGATCGTGCGGGACGGATGTGCGCTCGGGCTCTTTGCCGAGGGGACGCGCCAGAAGAGCGGTGTGCCCGGCGACCTCCAGCCGGGGGCCGCGATGGTCGCGCTCCAGGAGGACGTACCGGTGATTCCCGTCGCGATCCACGGCACGCAGACCTGGAAGCCGGGGAACTTCCATCCGATCTCGCTCGCCTGGGGCGAGCCGATCCGATTCGAGGGGCTGCCGAAGGGTGGCAAGGGCTACAGGGAGGCATCGGCGCTGCTCCAGACGAAGATCCTCGGGCTCTTCGACTTCCTCGTCGAGATGCACGCTCTTGGCCGACCCGAAGCGGTGCCACCGGCATGAGCGGCATCGACCCGGACGACATCGTGCTGGCAGAGGAGGGAGAAGCACCGCGGGAGATTTCCGGGACGGTCGCGATCGTCGGCTTTCCGAACGTCGGCAAGTCGACGCTGATCAACCGGCTCACGCAGACTCGTGCAGCTGTCGTCCATGAGACGCCAGGGGTCACCCGCGACCGGAAGGAGCTGCTGTGCGAGTGGACGGGCACGTGGTTCCGCCTGATCGACACGGGTGGGGTGGACGAGGCGGACGGAGGGCCGTTCGGGAACAAGATCGCCGAGCAGGCGCTCGCTGCGATCGACGAGGCCGATCTCGTGCTGTTCGTCGTCGACGCGCGGGCGGGAATCACGCCGGGTGACGAGGAGCTCGCGGTGATTCTGCGCAAGAAGAAGCGCCCCGTGATCGTGCTCGCCAACAAGATCGACGATCCGAGCCGTGACAGCCAATCCGCGGTGTTCCACAGGCTCGGCCTCGGGGAGCCCTGGCCTCTTTCCGGCCTTCATGGCCACGGTACGGGCGACCTGCTCGACGAGATCGTCGGGCGCCTGCCCGGCACGAGCGAGGTAGCGATCGGAACCGAGGCGATTCGCGTGGCAATTCTCGGGCGCCCGAACGTCGGCAAGTCGTCGCTCCTGAACAGGCTTGTCGGTCGCGAGCGGGTGATCGTCTCGGAGGTGCCCGGAACGACGCGCGACGCGATCGACACCGTGCTCCAGCGCGGCGAGACGACGTTCGTTCTCGTCGACACCGCCGGTCTTCGCCGACGGCGCAAGCAGCGGCAGGGAATCGAGTACTACTCCGAGCTGCGCGCGCTGCAGGCTGCCGAGAGGGCCGACGTTGCGCTCGTGCTCTTCGACGCGTCGGAGGGGATCGTCGAGCAGGATCTCGCCGTCGCCGATATCGCGCGAAAGGCGGGCTGCTCGACGCTTGCCGTGCTCTCGAAGTGGGACATCACCGACCTCGAGATCGTGGAGGCGCAGGGTCACCTCGGTCGCCGGCTTCGTCAGCGCCCGCCGGTGATCGCCGTCTCGGCGAAGTCGGGGCGTGGTGTCGGTCGCCTGCTCGACAAGGTCGAGGAGCTGTTCGCGAAGCACAACGGCAGGATCACGACCGGGGAGTTGAACCGGGCGCTCGGCGAGCTCAAGGAGGCGCGCCCTGGCCCTCAGGGCGAGCGGGGGAGACGGTTGAAGCTGATGTACGGAACCCAGGTCAGCACGCGTCCGCCGCGCTTCAGGATCTTCGTCAACGCTCCGAGCCTCGTCACTCGCGACTACGGCTACTGGGTCGAGAACGAGCTGCGCAAGCGGTTCGAGCTCGAAGGCGTCCCGGTTTCGATCGACTTCGTGAAGAGTGAGTAGGGCACCGTCGTGATGCGGGAACCCTGCCGGTGGGCGCCAGGCTTCAGTCTGGTGCCGGAGAGGACGACGGCATGCGCATCACGGTGATCGGGGCGGGTTCATGGGGAACGGCGTTCTCGGTCGTCCTCCGCGACCGGGGCCATGAGGTGACGCTCGCGTGCCGGGATCCCGAGCACGCGGCTGCGATCGTCGAATCGCGCCGTAACCCGCGCTACTTCCCTCACATCGATCTGACGGGCATCGCCGCGACCACGATCGAGGAGGCCCCGATCGCCACCGCGAACCTTGCGGTCGTCGCGGTTCCGAGCGCCGCGTTCGGCGCGACCGTCGCGGCTCTCCCGGGCAGCTGCCCGATCCTCAGTTTGGCGAAGGGGCTCGACCCAGCCACGGGCAATCGCCTTTCGACCCTCGTTACCGGCCGGCCGGTGGCCGTGCTGTCGGGGCCGAACATCGCAGAGGAGATCACCCGTGGACTCCCGGCTGCGGCCGTGGTCGCGGGACTCGATCAGGCGCTCTCTATTCAGATCCAGCTCGCGATCATGTCACCCACGTTCAGGGTCTACGTCAACGACGATGTCACCGGCGTCGAGTTCTGTGCGGCGGCGAAGAACGTGATCGCGCTCGCTGCCGGGGGCGCCGACGGGCTCGGGCTGGGAGACAACGCGAAAGCGGCCCTCGTGGCGCGCGGTCTCGCCGAGATGGGTCGCTTCGCCGAGGCATCCGGCGCGAAGCCCGAGACGTTCGCCGGCCTTGCCGGAATGGGAGACCTGATCGTGACCTGCTGGTCGAAATCGGGGCGCAATCGTCGGGCCGGGGAGCTCATCGCCCAGGGCTCGACTCCGGACGAGGCACGCGCCGAGATCGGCATGGTCGTGGAGGGGCTGACGACGGCACCCGTGCTGCGGGATCTCTCGCGCCGCCTCGGGATCGAAATGCCGATCACGGACGGCGTCTGCACGGTGCTGGACGGCGTCCCACTCGTCGAGCTCGTGGCCACGCTGATGGACCGCGATCCTACGTCGGAGTGACGACCCGCCGCGACGCCCGGATTGGCTAGGCTTGCGCGCATGTCTACCCGCTCGTTCAGCTTCAGTTCGGAGTCCGTCACCGAAGGGCATCCCGACAAGATCGCCGATCAGATCTCGGACGCGGTCCTGGACGCCGTCCTCACCGACGACCCCGAGGGCCGGGTCGCCTGCGAGACGCTCATTACAACGGGTCTCGTCGTCGTCGCCGGCGAGATCACGACGACGTCGTATGTCGATATTCCGCGCCTCGTCCGCAAGACCGTCTCGGAGATCGGCTACACGCGCGCGAAGTACGGCTTCGACGCCGAGACGTGCGGTGTGATCGTTGCTCTGGACGAGCAGTCGCCCGACATCGCCCAGGGCGTCGACGAGTCGTTCGAAGTCCAGCATGGCGATCTCGACCCGATCGACCAGATCGGCGCCGGCGACCAGGGGATGATGTTCGGCTACGCCTCGAACGAGACCGAGGAGCTGATGCCGCTCCCGATCCAGCTTGCCCACCGCATCACCCACCGACTCTCGGAGATTCGCAAGGCCGATGTACTCCCGTACCTGCGGCCGGATGGCAAGGCGCAGGTGACGATCCGCTACGAGGTCGACGAGCACGGGCACCAGCGCCCCGTCGAGATCGAGCGCGTCCTGATCTCAACCCAACATCGCGACGGGCTCGACGCCGAGCTGCTAATCAAGCCGGATCTGATCGACCACGTTCTCCGGCCGATCCTTCCGCACGGCTTCTACGACGAGAAGCGCTTCGCCGACTCGGACTTCGTCTACGTCAACCCGACCGGCAAGTTCGTGATCGGCGGCCCGATGGGAGACACCGGGCTGACCGGGCGCAAGATCATCGTCGACACCTATGGTGGCGCGGCTCCGCACGGTGGCGGTGCGTTTTCCGGCAAGGACCCGACGAAGGTCGATCGCTCCGCCGCCTACGCGGCACGCCACGTTGCCAAGAACGTCGTCGCCGCCGGGCTCGCCGACCGCTGTCAGATCCAGGTCGCGTACGCCATCGGTGTTGCCCACCCGCTCAGTGTCCTGATCGACTGCTTCGGCACCAACGTCGTCTCCCAGGAAACGATCGAGAGCCTCGTCGCCGAACACTTCGACCTCCGTCCCGGCGCGATCATCCGAGACCTCGACCTTCGTCGGCCGATCTACCGCAAGACTGCCTCGTACGGACACTTCGGCCGCGAGGACGCAGGATTCACGTGGGAACATACGGATAAGGCCGAGACGCTCCGTGCGGCTGCCGGCCTCGCCAAGCTCGCAACTGCCTAGCCGCTCGTTCGCTCGCGAGCAGCCGACGCTGCGGGGTGAGGGCGTCGGCACAGCACCCGTCTCGGCGGATTCGCGCTAGGCGGCTGGTCGAACGTACAGGCCCTGCGCGAACTTCTCGACGATCGGCCTCGAGTCGCCGTCGATCTCGACGAGAAGCGTGTCTTCTTGCGTCGATTTTTGCCGTACAACCATCACGCCGGGAGCGAATCCATTGTCGTAGAACCACGTGAGCAGATCGCCGTCGTGCTCTGCCAGTCGGACGATCTCCGCGTGGCCGCCGGTCGCGAGGTCCGCAAGCGACACGAGTTCGGCGTTCTCGGCCTGCTCGACGTCGGTCTCGATGGGCCAGCCGTGCGGGCAGCGGTCGGGAAAGCCGAGGCGCTCGTTGATCCGCTCGACCATGTCATCCGAGAACGTGTCACCGAGCTCGTCGGCATGGACATGCGACTCTGCCGCGGTGTAGCCCATGAAATCGGTCAGGAAGCGTTCGATCAGGCGGTGCTTGCGGACGACGTGCTCCGCCCTGACGATGCCCTTTGGAGTCAGAATCGCCTCCTTCTGCTCGCCGCGCTCGACGAGTCCTTCGGCCTCGAGTCGTTTCAGCATCTCGCCGGCAGACGCACGCGAGACACCGAGCATCTCGGCGACGCGGGAAGCGATCGCGTTGGAGGCGGTGGCGGGGCGATACTCGCCGATCGGGAACGCAAGGAAGTAGATCGTCTCGAGATACTCATCGACCGAATGCCCGTGCCCGTGCGCCATGCGGTCACTCTAGTCAAATCGATCAGCTAATTGACGCTGCCACTCGCCGGTCGACGGTCGGCGGAGACGAGGTACAGCACCGGTGCCGAGACGAGGATGAGCGTCAGAGCGGGCACCGAAGCCCGTGAGTAGGCACCGATTTGCGTCAGCTTCCAGATCTCCGTGGGCAGCGTCTCGAAGCCGATCGGCCGCAGGAGAAGCGTCGCCGGCAGCTCTTTCATCGCTGCGAGGAAGACGAGAGCGCCGCCGGCGAGCATGCCGGAGCGCGCGAGAGGAGCGGTGACCGTGGCGAGCGTGGCGAGGGGGCCACGGCCGAGACCGCGGGCCGCTTCCTCGACGCGAGGGCTCACGCGCCCGAGCGCCGATTCGACCCCCGAGAGGGCGAGCGGGAAGAACCGGACGACGTACGCGAAGACGAGCAGCGCGAGCGTCTGATAGAGGGGGGACGCGTACCGCGCTGCGAAGAAGACGAGTGAGAGGGCGATCACGATGCCGGGGAGCGCGTTGCCTGCGAAGGACAACCGCTCGAGCAGGCGGGAGCGGCGTGATGGGTAGCGGAGAGCCAGGATCGCGACGGGCAGGGCGGCGACGACCGCGACGACGGCCGCGAGGCTCGACGCGCCGAGAGACGAGAGCGCCTCGCTCCAGGGGACATCGATGCCCCGATCGTTGATGATCGCCCGCTTGAGCCAGTAGCCGAGAACGAAGCCGGGCAGCGCAAGAAATGCCGTTACGACGAGACCGGTGAAGGCGAGAGCGGGCACGCGCCAGCGACCGAGCGGCACGGGTTTCGCGCGACGGGCCGCCCCCGGGTTCGTCCGGTAGTTGCGACCGCGCGAGCGAACCCGGGCTTCGAGCGTCAGTGCAAGCGCCGTGAGGACGACGAGAACGAGGGCGAGCACCGCCGCCGGTGTGCGGTCGAAAAGGCTGCGGTACTGCAGGTAGATCGCGCGGGTGAGCGCGTCGTACCGCATCAGCGAGACGACGCCGAAATCGGAAAGCGTGTAGAGCGCGACGAGCAGCGAGCCGAGTGAGATGGCCGGTCGGACAGACGGCAGAGTGACCCTGAAGAGCACGCCGAGCCGCGACGCACCCAGGCTTCGGGCGGCTTCCTCCGGCCCCGGGTCGAGGTCACGAAGCGCCGCCTGGGTGAGCAGGAACACGTAGGGATACGTGGACAGCGTCAGCGCTGCGAGGGCGCCCCAGTATCCGGTGGGGTCGGGAAGGCGCTCGACGCCGAGGACCTGCTGGAGAAGCCCTTTCTCCCCGAACAGGCTCAGAAGACAGAGAGCGGCGACGTAGCTCGGGATCACGAGCGGGAGCGCCGCCGCCGTGGCCCAGATGCGGCGGCCCGGGAGATCGGTGCGCACGACGAGCCAGGCAAACGGCACTGCAACGAGGACGGTCGCCACGACGACTCCGGCGACGAGGAGGACGGTGCGGAAGACGAGCCGGAGCGTCTCCGGATCCCAGAGCAGCTCGAGCGAGCGTCCACCGCCGCTCGCAACCCGGATCACCAGGTAGGCGAGCGGAAGGAGGACGAGGAAGACGACGACGCCCGCCGCGAAGACGAGCGGGAGCGGGGGGCGCCTGCCTCCCGCTCCTCGGCTCATGACAGGTAGCCGGTCTCGCGGAGCAGCTCGAGCGTCGAGGAGAGCTCGGCGCCGAACGTGCTCAGGTCGACATTCGGCCCTTCGAGCGAGTCGATCGGAGGCAGGCCTTGCTTGGCGGGGATGCCGGCGACGAGCGGGTATTCGGCCTCCTCTGCGGAGTCCGTGTAGTACCGCTGCCCTTCATCGGAGAGGAGATAGTCGATGAACTGCTGGGCACCGTCCTTGTTCGGGGCGCTCGAGAGCGCCCCGGCGCCTGCGACGCTGACGAGTGCGCCGGGATCCCCCTTCTCGAGAAAGTGGTTCTCGATCGGCGCGTCCGGTTGCTCCCCTTTGACGAGGTACAGGTAGTAGTGGTTGACGAGCCCGAGCTCGATCTCTCCGGTCGCGAGGGCTTCGACGATCGGCGTGTTCTTCTCGTACGTTTTCGGCTCGTTCTTCTTCAGATCGATCAACCACTGCTTCGTCTTCGCCTCGCCGACGGAGAGTCGCATGGCGGTCACGAACGCCTGGAACGACGCGTTGGTCGGGGCGATGCCGATCTTGCCCTTCCAGGCCGGATCGGTGAGAGCGAACACGGAGTCGGGTACCTGGTCTTCGGTCAGCGCATCCGTGTTGTAGGCGAGCACGCGGGTGCGGCCGGAGGTGCCGACCCACTTGCCGCCGGAATCCCGGAAACGCTCGGCAACCCGGTCGAGCGTCTCCTTGGGCAGCTCGGTGAGTTCCCCGGCGGCAGCCCCGAGTGAGCCCGGATCCTGGGAGAAGAAGACGTCTGCGGGGGAGTTGCCGCCTTCTTCCGCGATCGTTGCGGCGAGCTCGGCGCTCTCGCCATAGCGGACGTCGACCGTGATTCCCGTCTTCTCCTCGAACATGTCGATCAGCGGCTGCACGAGCTCTTCCTCGCGCCCGGAGTAGATCGTGAGCGAGTCGCCTTTCGAGTCGTCGCCCCCGCAGCCCGCAAGCACGATCGCAGCGACAAGTGTGGAAAGGATGGTGACGAGCTTCATGTGGAGACCTCCGGAATGTGCGCTGATGACGGTGTAAGGGTGACCTTACAGATATTTGTAAGGTTCGCCTTACACGAATCGTCAGTGAAAGACCGGCACGTTACCGTTATGCACCTTGATCGAGACACGAGACCCGAGTGGAACGACCTCGTTCGACGGGCGCTGCGAGACCAGCTCGACCCCGTGGAGGAGCACCCGGTAGAAGACATCGTGACCCCGGAACTCGCGAGCCACAACCTCGGCGGCGCCGGCCGGGTCGGGTGCGAGCTCCAGAAGCTCGGGTCGCACGAGCACGTCCACTGACACCGCCCCCGACGCGCCGTTTGCCGGGAACGACCCGAGTGACGTCGTGACGAGGCCGTCCGATACGGTGCCGGGGACGAAGTTCGCGGCACCCACGAACTCGGCCGCCCAGCGTGAGGCGGGAGCCTGATAGAGCTCCTCGGCCGTCCCCTGTTGCACGATCACCCCGTCGCGCATCAGCGCGATGCGGTCGGCAAGCGAGAACGCCTCCTCGCGATCGTGGGTCACAAGTACGACGGTGACGCCCAGCGGCCGCAGGATTGCCGCGACCTCGTCCCGCAACTCGCTGCGCAGGTGTGGATCGACATTGGACCATGGCTCGTCGAGCAGGATCGCCTCGGGAGCGGGGGCGAGTGCTCGGGCGAGCGCCACGCGCTGCTGTTGGCCTCCGGAGAGCTCGTGTGGGTAGCGGTCGCCGAGCCCACAGAGGTCGACGAGCGCAAGCAGCATCGGGACTCGCGCCGATCGCTCCTTGCGGGGAAGCCCGAAGGCGACGTTCTGCGTGACGGTGAGGTGGGGGAAGAGGGCGTAGTCCTGAAACACCATCCCGACCCGCCGCCGCTCCGGTGCAACCCAGCAGCCCGCTCCTGCAACCTGCTTGCCCGCGACCGTGACGCGCCCGGCATCGGGCGTCTCGAAGCCCGCGATCAGGCGGAGGAGCGTCGTCTTGCCACAGCCGGAGGGGCCGAGGAGCGCGACGACCTCACCGCGGTCGACACAGAGTGACGTCGCCGAAACGGCCTCGACGCTCCCGAAGCGCCGGGTCACACCTTCCAGTGCGATCATCGAGCAATCCATGTAAGGACAACCTTACAGGCGGTCCGTCGGTTTGGCCATCGCATCGTGAGAGAGCCGGGCGCGTGGCAAGTCGCGGCCGGAGTCGGAGCTAGTCTCGATTCGTGCGCCTCGCGTCCGTGTACCCACTCGTCTCGTCACGCGCTGTCGCGCGCGCGTTCACGTACGAGGTTCCGGACGCCGTTGGCAAGGGTGCGATCGTGCAGGTCAGGTTGGGGCGGAGCACGACGCGAGGTGTTGTCGTCGAGGTCGACGTCGAGGCACCTCCGGGGATCAAGCTTGCGACCGTCGGGAAGGTGCTGGACGAGATCCCGCCCGCCCTCGTCGACCTCGCGCTCTGGATCGCCGACTACTACGGCACGACGCCCGCTCGCGCGCTCGAGCTGGTCGCACCCGTCCGACGTACGCCACGCGGGGAGCGGCCGTCACCCGCGGAGCGGGAGTCGCTTCCCGGTGAGCCGACTCCGGAAGCGTTGACAGCGGATCAGTCTGCAGCAGTAGCCCGGGTCGTTCAGAATCTCGACGACAAGGTCGGCGCCCACCTCCTGCTCGTCGGGCCGACCGGGAGCGGCAAGACAGAGGTGTACCTCCAGGCGTGCGAGGCGGCGCTCGAGCGCGGCCTCGGAACGATCGTCCTCGTACCGGAGATCTCGCTCGCACCGCAGACCGTCGGTCGCTTTCGCGAGCGGTTCGGCGACACCGTGGCCATTCTCCACTCGGCACTCGGCCAGGCCGAGCGTCGCGACGAACGCGATCGAGTCGCGCGGGGCGAGGCGCGTGTCGTCGTGGGCGCTCGCTCGGCGATCTTCGCCCCGATGCGCGATCTCGGGCTCGTGATCGTCGATGAGGAGCACGACTCCTCGTTCAAGCAGGAGTCCGATCCCCGGTATGACGCGCGCACAGTCGCGGCGAAGCGGGCGGCGCTCGAGGGGGCAGTTGCGGTGTATGGCAGCGCCACGCCCCGCCCCGAGAGCTGGGCCACGCTCGAGCGGATCGTCCTTACGGCCAGGATCGGTGCCCCGATGCCGCGTGTGCGCATCGTCGACCTGCGCCGGGAGAGCGGCTATCCGCTCTCTGCGCCCCTCCTGACCGAGCTCGGTCGAATCGCCGAGCGAGGTGGGAAGGCGATCCTGCTTCTCAACCGCCGAGGCGTGACTCCCGCGATCCACTGCCGCGCCTGTGGTCTCTCTCGGCGGTGCGGGAGCTGTGACGTTGCCCTCACGCTCCACAGCGATGGGGGCCTCCATTGCCATCACTGCGGGCATCGTGAGCCGGTTCCCGAGACCTGTCCGGCCTGCGGCTCGGTCGAGCTCGCGCATATCGGGGCCGGCACCCAGCGCCTCGAGAAGGAGCTGGAGCGGAGCATTCCCGAGCTCGAGCGCATCCGTCTCGATGCGGATACGGCCGCGCGTCCCGGCGCGTTGCGCGAGACCCTCGAGCGCTTCAGAGCCGCAGACAGGGCCGTACTCGTCGGCACGCAGATGGTCGCGAAGGGGCATCACTTTCCCGGCGTCGACCTCGCGGCAGTGGTCGACGCGGACACCGGTCTCGCTATCCCGGACTTCCGGGCCGAGGAGCGAACGTTTCAGCTCGTCACGCAGCTCGCGGGGCGCAGTGGCCGCGATGCACCGGGACTCGTGCTCGTTCAGACGTTCCAGCCCGACGCGATGCCGTTCCAGTTCGCCCAGCGGCACGATGTGACCGGGTTTCTCGCCGAGGAGCTGGAGCGCCGGACGGCACTGGGCTACCCGCCCGTCAGCCACCTGATTTCGATCGTCGCAACAGGCCCGGATGCGACGGGAGTGGCCCAGGTGCTCCGCGAGGTGCGTACCGGCCTCGAGGGGGTCGAGGGCACGATTCTCGGCCCGGCGCCGCTCCTGCGCCTGCGGGGCCGTCACCGGGCGCAGCTCGTCGCGAAGACCGGTGAGCCGCGAGCGCTCGCGCGTCGCGCCGCAGCGCTTCTCGTTGCCGCAAGCCCCGAGCTGCGTCGGCGGGGCCTCACCGCGGTCGTCGACGTCGACCCGCAGTCGCTGTAGAGCGGGCGAGGCCCAAGGGACCGCGGCTAGACTCGCCCGCATGACCGACGACGATCACGACCACGAGCACCACCACCACGATCACGATCATGACGACGTCGAAGTCGACTTCGACGTCGACCTCGCCGCCCAGGAGGAGGCCGAGCAGCGCGTCCGACGGCAGATAGCGATCTCGCAGATTCGGCAGTACGGAGACCCCGTGCTGCGGATGCGCGCCAACGAGGTCGAGACCTTCGATGGCGAGCTCGAGATGCTCGCCAACCGGATGTTTTTGCTCATGCACGACGCCGACGGTGTCGGGCTCGCCGCGACGCAGATCGGGATCGTCAAGCGTGTGTTCGTGTTCAACAACGAGGGTGAGGACGTGGCCGTCGTCAACCCTGTGCTCGCGAAGACGGGCCGTGACGTCGAGGTCGATACCGAAGGCTGCCTCTCTCTCGGCCCGGTCCGAATGCCGGTTGAGCGATCGGTGGACGTGACCCTCGAGGGGGTCGCCATCGACGGTACGCCGATGCGCCTCGAGCTCGAGGGGATGTCGGCCCGCGTCGTGCAGCACGAACTCGACCATCTGGACGGGAAGCTGATCATCGATCGCACCGATCCCGAGGCGCGGCGCGAGGCAATGGCGCAGCTGCGGCCCCGGCTCGTTCTCTCCCGGTGATTGACGAGTGACTTCCGGAGCGGTGCACTAGGAGTGGCCCGGATCGCGGTCGCCGCAACGGCACCGTTCGGGGCGGACGTGCTGGAGCGGCTCGCTGCCCAGCACGAGATCTCCGCCCTGCTGACTCGACCCGACGCGCAACAGGGTCGCGGCCGACGGATTGCGCCGCCTCCTGCGAAGCTCGTCGCCGAGCGCCTCGGCGTGCCGGTGCTCCAGCCGGAGCGTCCCGGCCCGGGCCTCGATCTGGGCGCACCCACCGTTGTCGTGTGCGCGTACGGCCTCCTGATTCCGGAGGAGCTCCTTGGCGAGCGGGAATGGCTCAACGTGCATCCGTCGCTGCTGCCGCGCTGGCGCGGCGCCGCGCCTGTCGAGCGAGCGATTCTCGCCGGCGACACCGAGACGGGCGTAACGATTCACGAGACCGTGAAGGAGCTCGATGCCGGCCCGATCGCGGCCCGGAGGGCCTTCCCGATCGGCGAGGACGACGATGCGGCTGCCGTTTTCGAGCATGCCGCACGGGTTGCCGTGGAGCTGCTGAACGACGTTCTGACAGATGCCTCGCCTCTCTTCTTGCCGCAGGCGGCAGAGGGCGTGAGCTACGCCGAGAAGATCGTCGCCGACGATCGCAGGCTCGACCTCGACGAAGATCCGGCGGTGCTCGTCCGCCGCGTTTTGGCCCTGTCGCCCCACATCGGCGCCCGTGCCGAGCTGCACGGCCGGCCGGTGACGGTCTGGCGGGCGCGCGTGGGGGAAGACGGCGCCTTCGAGCCGCTCGAGGTACAGCCGGACGGCGGCAGGCGCATGGACGCCGCCGCCTGGCTTCGCGGGCTCCGGTGAAGGCCGCCGCCATCTCGCCGGCGCGGGCTGCGGCGTTCGACGTCATCCGGCGCGTGTTCGAGCACGAGGCATATACGGACCGTGCGCTCCGCACGGCCGTGGGGGGACTGGACGACCGCGACCGATCGCTCGCGCGCCAGCTCGCGTACGGGACGGTGCAGCGAACGCGGACGCTCGACTACGTGATCGAAACGGTGGGGCGGCGACCGATCAGGAAGCTCGACGAGCCCGTACGCGCCGCGTTGCGGCTCGGCGCGTTTCAGCTCGTCTTCCTCGACGGTGTTCCACGCTACGCAGCGGTCAACGAGTCCGTCGAGCTCGTTCGGAGGTCGCGGCTCGAGCGTGCGGTGCCCTTCACCAATGCCGTCCTGCGACGCCTTGCCGACGAGGGCAGAGCGTTCGTCGAGGCATTGCCGCAGTCAACGCCCGAAGAGGCGGCACTTCGCCACTCCTACCCCGACTGGGTCGCCGAGACGTGGTGGCGTGATCTCGGTGCCGGCGGTGCGCTGGCGTTGATGCAGGCGCAGAACGAGGCGCCGCCGACCGTCGTTCGGCTCGTTCGAGGCGTGATCGAGGGGCGCCCCGACGCTGACGTTCCGGGCGCGTGGCACGTCGATCACATGGACGACCGAATGTTCGAGGAGGGCCGCGTCTGGCCACAAAGCGCCGGCTCCCAGCTCGCGGGGCTCTGCGTCGGCTCGCGGGCAGGCGAGCGCGTGCTCGACCTGTGCGCCGCGCCGGGCGGCAAGGCGACGATGCTCGCGGGCGACGTCGTCGCGGTCGAGGCGAATGCCTCGCGGGCCAGCGAGCTCGAGGAGAACGTCCGTCGCCTGGGAGCAATGAACGTCCGCGTCGTCTGCGCTGACGGCCGCGATCTCCCCGAGGACCTCGTCGACTTCGACCGCGCGCTCGTCGACGCACCCTGCTCCGGGCTCGGCGTCCTCGCCGCGCGCCCCGATCTCCGCTGGCGCTCGCAGCCGCTGCCCGAGCTGCAGCTCGAGCTGCTCCGCGCTGCGGCTACGCGCGTGCGATCCGGAGGTACGATCCTCTACTCCGTCTGCACCGTGAATCGGGACGAGGCCGAAGCCGTCGTCGACGCGACCTGCCTCGAGATCGACCCCACGCTTGCCGAGGAGTGGCCCCAGTTCCGTCATCCAACGAGGCCCGAGTTCCTGCAGACGCTCCCGCATGTCCACCGGACGAGCGGCTTCTTCATCGCCCGCCTCCGCGTTCCCTGAGGGCGCGAAGCTTGTGACGATGTGTCACAAGGTTTCGTCTGCGCGCCGCAGCTGCCCCCCGTAGGATCGTGGCAATGGGATGGGAGACGTGGCTAGGCGAGTCGGGCGAGGTCACTCCGTCGTTGTACGCCGCCGACTTCGCGCGCCTGGGGGAGCAGATCGAGGCGCTTCTTGCGGCGGGTTGCCGGATCTTCCACTTCGACGTCGGTGACGGTCACTTCATCCCGCCGGTGACGATCGGCCCCGTCGTCCTCCGGTCGATAGCGCCGATGATTCACGCTGCGGGGGGTGTGATCGACTGTCACCTCATGGTCGCCGATCCGGCGCATCACTTTCCCGAGTTCGCCTCGTCGGGCGCAGACTCGGTGACGTTCCACGTCGAGGCTACAGCCGACCCGCGTGGCGTCGGGGAGGCTGCACGGGCTCTTGGCCTCGCCGTTGGTGTCGCCTTCAATCCAGACACCGATGTCGTGGACGCCGTCGCGTTTGCGCAGGCAGCCGAAGCCGAGCTGATCCTCTGCATGAGCATCGTGCCCGGCTACTCCGGTCAGCCGTTCCTGCCTGAGTCGTACGCGCGGATCGAGGAGCTCGCCAGGCTGGTCGGGATGCCGATTCAGGTCGACGGTGGGGTTGGCGAGGAAAACGTGGCGGCTGTTCGCGCCGCTGGGGCGAGAGTGTTCGTGGCCGGCAACGCCGTGTTTGCCGATCCTGATCCGGTGGCTGCCTACCGACGCATCGCCGCCGCCGCGGCATGAGTCTCGATCGCGCGCTCGAGCTCGCGGCGGCCGTCGCGGGGATCGCCTACCCGAATCCGACCGTGGGCGCGGTGGTGGTCGCCGACGGCGAGCTTGTCGGAGAAGGGGTTACCGAGTCCTACGGCGGCCGGCACGGTGAGATCGTGGCGCTTGCAGCTGCCGGCGACCGAGCGGGCGGCGCGACGCTCTACGTGACGATGGAGCCGTGCGCTCATCACGGCACGACTCCGCCGTGCGTCGATGCGATCGTCGCGGCAGGCGTTGCGCGGGTGGTTGCAGGATGTCTCGACCCGAACCCGGAAGCAGCGGGGGGCCTGGCGCAGCTTCGCAAAGCGGGCGTCGAGGTGGAACTCGACGACCGTTTCGAGGCCCGCCGGCAGAACGAGGCCTGGCGTACCTGGACAGCCGTCGCGCGACCGTTCGTCACGTACAAGGTGGCGACCACGCTCGACGGGAGGATCACCGTGCCAGGGACGCGCTGGGTGACCGGCGAGGCTTCGCGACGACTCGTCCATGAGCTGCGCGCCGCCTCCGACGCCGTGGCCGTCGGCATGGGAACCGTGAGCGCCGATGCGCCCCGTCTCGACGCGCGGGATGTTCCGGTCGTGCGACAACCACGCCGCCTCGCATTCGGTCGTGGGCCGCTCCCGGCCGAATCCGATCTCGAGCTCCGCCCAGGCCGGCTCGCCGAGGAACTCGAGGCCCTGGCTGCAGACGGCGTCCAATCCATTCTCCTCGAGGGTGGCCCGACGCTTGCGACAGCGTTTCTCGAGGCGGGTCTCATCGACAAGCTTCTCGTGTTCGTGGCGCCCATCCTTGCAGGAGCGGGGCTGAGGTTTCTCGACGAGATCTCGGTCGCGATCTCGCTCTCCCACCTCTCGGCGCGGCCGATCGGCGAGGACGTGCTCCTCGAGGCCTACGTGCACGCCCCGTGAAGTAGCCTTCCAGCATGTTCACGGGCATCGTTTCGGAAGTAGGAACCGTCGCAGCTGTCAGCGGTGGTGACGAGGGAATTCGCCTCGAGATCGAGGCGCCGGCGACGGCGCCGCTCGTCGATATCGGCGGCTCGGTCGCGGTCAATGGCGTCTGTCTCACCGCCGAGGGCGTCGGACCGACTCGCCTCACCTTTCACGCGATGCCCGAGACGCTCTCGCGATCGACGCTCGGCGAGATCGTGCGAGGTGCCGCTGTCAATCTCGAGCCGGCCCTCCGCGCTGGTGACGCGATGGGTGGGCACATCGTGCAGGGCCACGTCGACGGAATCGGAAGAGTGCAGTCGATCGAGTTCGAGGGCGAGGGGCTCAGGGTCATCGTCGAGGCCTCTGACGACACGCTCCGGTACTGCGTCGAGAAGGGCTCGATCACCGTCGAGGGCGTGTCGCTCACGGTCGCCGAGCTGCATGAGGACGCGTTCGGTCTGGCATTGATTCCGCATACGATCGCCGAGACGACGCTCGCCCGTCTCGTGCCGGGGCAGCGCGTCAATCTCGAGGTCGATGTGCTCGCGAAGTACGTCGAGCGCCTGCTGTCGCACCCCGCGTGAGAGCTGCGGGGTGAATCCCCTCGACGCGGTACGATGAGCTCGTGAGCATCGAGGCGCCCGATACCGTCTTCGCCACTGTCGAGGAGGCGATCGAGGAGATCCGTGCGGGCCGGTTTGTCGTCGTCGTCGACGACGAGGATCGTGAGAACGAGGGCGATCTCACGATCGCCGCCCAGTTCGTCACTCCCGAGGCGGTCAACTTCATGGCGACGCACGGTCGGGGGCTCATCTGTCTCTGCCTGACGCCCGAGCGGTGCGAGGAGCTCGGCCTGCGACAGATGACCGACCAGAACGAGACGCCGTTCGGAACCGCGTTCACCGTCTCGATCGAGGCGCGCGAGGGAGTCTCCACGGGGATCTCGGCGCACGATCGCGCGCACACGATTCAGGTCGCGATCGACCCGACGTCGACTGCCTTCGACCTCGTCCAGCCCGGCCACGTCTTTCCACTCCGAGCCCGCACCGGCGGCGTCCTGCAGCGCTCGGGGCAGACGGAAGCAGCTGTCGATCTCGCCCGTCTGGCAGGGCTCTTCTCCGCCGGCGTTGTCTGCGAGATCATGAACGAAGACGGGACGATGGCGCGCGTCTCGGATCTGATCGGCTACTGCGAACGGCACGCGCTGAAGATGGTCACCGTCGCCGACCTTATCGAATACCGCCGCAAACACGAGAAGCTCGTCGAGCGCATCGTCTCGGTCAAGCTTCCGACCGAGCAGGGCGCCTTCCAGGCCGTTGCCTACGAGGAGGTGCTCACCGGCAAGCATCACGTCGCGCTCGTCAAAGGCGACGTGGACGGTGCCGAGGACGTGCTCGTGCGCGTGCACTCGGAGTGTCTCACCGGTGACGTGTTCCACTCGCAGCGCTGCGACTGTGGCGAGCAGCTCGATCGCGCACTTCGCATCATCGAGGCCGAGGGGAAGGGCGTGCTGCTCTACCTTGCCCAGGAGGGCCGCGGGATCGGCCTCGTCAACAAGCTCAAGGCGTACGCGCTCCAGGAGCAAGGGCTCGATACGGTTGAGGCCAATCTCCGACTCGGCTTCGCGGCTGACGTGCGTGAGTACGGCATCGGCTCGCAGATCCTCGCCGATCTCGGGCTGACGACGATCCGTGTCCTGACGAACAACCCGAAGAAGATCAGCGGTATCTCGGGCTTCGGGCTCTCTGTCGTCTCGCAGGAACCCATCGAGATCGAGCCGAATCCCGAGAATCGTGACTACCTCGACTCGAAGCGCGACAAGATGGGACACACGATCGGTGGGCTCGAGCAGTGCCAGTCGGTGCGGTTCGATACCTAGTGCGGCGTCTGACGACGTTTCGCACGAAACAGCATTGGTGTAAGACGCCGCACTACCGCGATCACCACGGAGTGGGGTGTCCTGGAACGATCGTTTCGGGTCGAACGGTGCGGGACACCCCACGAGACCTCCTGAGCGATCGTTACTCTGGTGCCGCATGAGTGACCGATACGAAACGCCGCGGTGGGACGACGAGCCCAGCGATCTCCTTGCGAGCGAGGAGTCGGCCACGGAGATACCCGGCGCAACCGAGGACGAGTCTGACCTCGACGCATCGAGCGAGAACGTCCTCGACGGCTGGCCCGCGGCAGATCCGCTCGACGTCGATGATGCAGCTGCGTCCGCGGAGGAGCCGGAAGTTCGGGACGAGTCAGCGTCCGACGAGGCGTCCGCGCAGGACGAGTCAGCGTCGGACGAGGCCTCCGAGGCTGGGCCCGCTCCCGTTGCCCTCTCCGATCACGTCTCGGCCCCGTTGGAGCACCTGCCCGGCGACCTCACGGTTCCGCCCGGGTATGCCGTCCTCGAGGGCGAGGCAAAGGGCGAGAGCAGGCGCGTCGGTATCGTCGTCTCGCGCTTCAACGGCGACGTCACGACGGCGCTGCTCGAATCGGCTCTCGCGGAGCTCGATGCTCGAGGCGTCACGCGCGATTCCGTGACCGTGATGCCTGTCCCGGGAGCGTTCGAGCTCCCGCTCGCAGCCATGGCACTCGCGAAGACACGGCGCTTCAGCTGCATCGTCGCGCTCGGGTGTGTGATTCGCGGCGACACTCCGCACTTCGACTACGTCTCGAGCGAGGCTGCGAGCGGGTTGCAGCTGGCCGCGATCGAGACGGGCGTTCCCGTTGCCTTCGGTTTGCTGACGCTCGATCGGGCCGACCAGGCCGAAAGCCGCTCCACGAAGGGCGCCGAGGCTGTGCGCACGGGGCTCGAGATGGCGGATCTGTTCGCCAACCTCCGCGCCGCCGCGTCCCGCTAGGGACGGAGTCCCGGCCTGGGCGGTGATCTCTCCGCGACGCGCGGTTCGTGACACCCGGCCTGTGGTCGAACACGGCTCCCGTCGCCCTCTCTGCGGGAACTCGCCTGAGGCGAGTTCCGCTTCCGCTACCATCTGCATTCGCGTGTCCAAGATCTGCTCACTTTGCGGGAAGAAGCCCGGCTTCGGCAACAACCGGAGCCACTCGATGGTCGCAACCAAGCGCCGCTTCAATCCGAACCTTCAGAAGGTGCGGATGATGCTGAACGGCAAGGCCACGCGGGCCTACGTGTGTACCCGGTGCCTCAAGGCCGGCAAGGTCACCAAGGCGATCTAGCGGCTCTTGGCCGCCCGGTGGCAGGGTTCGCCGGTTCCCGCCTCTCCTTCCTCACGTAACCCTTCAGCACTGTTCGTCGTCTAACCTCGCGACGTGGACAAGGGCATCCTTCTCGTACGAACGACGAACCTCGGACGGATCTCCGTCTCGGCGGATGCGATCGCGCAGGTCGTCGGCCACGTCACTGCCGAGAGCTACGGCATCGTGGGAATGGCAGGGCGGCGCTTCCCGCGCCTCCCGGGCCGCGATCGCATCACCGACGGCATCGAGGTGAAGTCCCGCGAGAGCGGCCTCGAGATCGATCTCCGCGTCGTTGTCGAGTACGGCCTCAATCTCGCCGAGGTCGCGGCCACGGTTCGCACGCGCGTCGCCTACGAGGTCGAACGCCAGACGGGGCTTCCCGTCGCTCTCGTCGAGGTACGCATCGAAGATGTCAGGCGCACGCCGTGAACCTCGAGCGAGCACGCGAGATCGCCCGTGCTGCCCTGACGAACCTCGAGGCGAACAGGCAGCGCATCGACGACCTGAACGTCTATCCCGTGCCAGACGGTGACACGGGGACGAACCTGACCCTGACGGTACGCGCCATCGTCGAGAGCCTCGAGGCGTCATCCGCGACCGGCCATGAGGCCGTCGCGCGCGAGCTTTCACGGGCGGCCCTGATGGGTGCGCGTGGCAACTCGGGAGTCATCTTCAGCCAGATCGTCCGCGGCTTCGCCGATGTGCTCGGCGAGCGCGACCCGATCGACGAGCCGATGATCGCCCGCGCCTTCCGTTCTGCGAGCGACGCCGCGTACCGGGCCGTCAGGCGGCCGGTTGAGGGCACGATGCTCACTGTCATCCGCGAGATGGCCGAGGCGGCCGAGTCGCCGGAGGCTCGTGACCTCGAGCGCCTGGATCTCCTGGCGCTCATCATCGAGCGCGGAGAGGAGTCGCTTGCTCGCACGCCGGAGCAACTCGCTGTCCTGAAGGAGGCGGGTGTCGTCGATGCGGGCGGTGCCGGGCTGCTCGAGATCATTCGGGGCTTGCGCGCCGCCGTGGCCGGCGAGCTTCTCCCCGACGCACCGGCCGCGTCCACAGCGATCTCGGTCGAAGCGATGCATCACGAGCTGTCCGAGTTCCGCTATTGCACGGTCTTCGTGATCGAGGGGAACGGCCTGGACTCCGACGCACTCGAGCGAGAATTCGAGGTGCTCGGCGACTCGCTGCTCGTCGTCGGAGACGCGACAGCGCTCAAGGTTCACGTTCACACGGACGATCCGGGAGCCGCGCTGTCGATCGCGACCGCGCGCGGCACGATCGAGCGCGTCGAGATCGCCGACATGCACCGGCAGACGCTCGAGCGAGCGGAACGGCTCACCGAAAGCTCGCTTGCCGGTCTTCCGACGCTCGAGACCGGCGTCGTCGTCGTCGCCCCCGGCGCAGGAAACCGTCGGTTGTTCGAGAGCATGCGCGCGACGCGCGTGATCGAGGGTGGACAGACGATGAACCCGTCCACGGAGGACATCGTTGCTGCCGTGGACGCGACACCGGCGACCGAGGTGATCGTGCTGCCGAACAACAAGAACGTGATCCTCAGCGCCGAGCAGGCGATCGGGCTCGTCAACAAGCCCATGCGCGTGGTGCCGACGGTATCGGTGCAGGAAGGTCTTGCGGCGATGGTCTCCTATGACGCGGAGCGCGCTGCCCACGTGAACGAGGCAGAGATGCTTCGTGCCGCGGCAGGGATCGTCACGGGTGAGGTGACGATCGCCTCCCGCGACGTCAGCCTGGACGGCGTCGACGTCCGCAAGGGTGCGTGGCTCGGCCTCGTAGGCGGCGCCGCGGTCGCAAGCGACGAGAGCTTCGATGTCGTCGCGGGTGCCGTCATCGATCATTTGCTCGCGGGTGGACGAGAGATCCTGACGTTGCTGACCGGTGAGAACGAGCCCGTTCTGGACTCGCTCCTCGGCGCGCTCGGGGAACGTCATCCCCATCTCGAGATCGAGGTGCATGTCGGCGGCCAACCCCACTACCCACTGCTGCTGTCGGCGGAGTGAGCACGGTCGTGCGGGTGTTGCTCGTCGAGGACAACGAGGTGTACCGCGCGACCCTCGAGTTGTTGCTCGACGGCCGTGACGGCATCGAGATCGCCGGCTCGATCGCCGCAGGGGACGAGGCCGCGGCGGCAGCCGAGACGCTCGATCCCGATGTCGTGCTGATGGACTTTCGACTGCCGGGCCTCGATGGAGCCGGCGCGACTGCCGCGGTCCTCGCGGCGTCGCCGCGTGCGGCAGTCATCTGCCTTACCGCCGAGGCGACCGATGCCGACCGTCGAGCGGTGCTCGCCGCCGGGGCGGTCGCGCTCATCGAGAAGGGAAGCCCGATCGAGGATCTCGTCCGGGCGATTACGTCCGCAAGCGACCGAGGGGAGAAGGGACCGTGAACCTGACGGCCGTCAACACCGCAATCGTGCTCGACTCGACCTCTGACTTCCCCGAGGCGAAGGCACGTGAGCGCTTCGACAACATCAGGGTCGTGCCACTCCATGTCCTCTTCGGTACGGACGACTACCTCGACCATGTCGGGATCTCCTCGCACGACTTCTACGAGCGGCTGAAGACCGCTCCGAAGCCACCGACGACATCACAGCCGACTCCAGGTGAGTTCCTGCGTGCTTACGAGGATCTCGCGCAGTACGAGCGGATCTACTCGCTCCATCTCTCCCAGAAGCTCTCGGGGACGTATCAGTCCGCGGTTCAGGCAGCAGGCGTCGCCGGTGCTGACCGGGTGCGGTTGATCGATTCGGAGACGGCCTCTCTCGCGGTTGCGATGCTCGCGCTCGCGATCGAGCGGCGTCTCGCCCGGGGTACGACCGACGGCGAACTCGAGGAGCTGATCGACCGTTTCAAGCGCGACAACACTGTCGTCTTCACGGTGGGGACGCTCGAATACCTGCAGAAGGGCGGGCGGATCGGCAAGGCGCAGGCGCTCGCAGGGTCGATACTCCACGTGAAGCCGATCCTCTCGTGCGAGGACGGCGTCGTCGTTCCGGTCGGCAAGGTGAGAGGGCGTCAGAAGGCGCTCGCCGAGTTCCGACGCCTCTTCGAGGAAGCGACCGAGGATCGCCCTGGACTGCGAGTCTCGATCGCGCATGCTGACGCACCGGAGTGGATCGACGAGATTACGTCGCTCGCACTCGAGGCGCGACCGCAGGCCGAGATCGAGCTCGTCGAGAACCTTGGCGCCGTCGTGGGCACGCACGCCGGACCGGGGTCCGTCGGGTTCTTCTGGTTCCAGGACGACGACTAACTAATCGTCGCTGTCACCGTCTCCGACACCTGCCCCGTCGCCGCTCCCGGGCACTGCTGGAGTTGTTGCTGTCGTCTGTGTCGTCCCGGTCGTCTCGCCGGAGAACACGGCACGGGGACTGAGCTTCCCTGCCGGATCATGAGCATCGCTCGTGAGGCGCAGGAGCGTGAAGTTCAGGCCGATGCCCGCGGCCGCAACCACGCAGAGGAGCAGGCCTCCGAGCAGCACTCTTGTCCAGCCTCGCATTCGCACAGGGTACGCGGCCCGCGCCGAGACGCGCGAGCCTGTCGTGGCTTCCGAGCTCATGCGGCCGGCTCACCCGTCGCCTGCGGCGAGGCTGCTCGCGGCGTCGATCGCGTGCGGCGCGCGCGCCGGAGTTGGCGACACGGGAGCCCTCCAGGTCGTCGCCGCCGCGACCGACCCGACGGCGCAGGCGTAGAGCGCGAATGCCCACGGTCGCGAGGAATCCGTGCCCGCGCCGATCCCGTGCACGGTCGCCGCGGCGAAGATCCCGTACGTCGCCCAGTGCAGGCGCCGCCAGTTCTTGTTGCCGATGCGCTTGCGCATGGAGAACGATGCGTACACGAGCACCATCAGCTCGGCGGTAAGGATGCCAACTGACGTCCACACCGGCCGATAGGAGACGAGACCAGGGATGAAGAGCCCGGCAATGCTGACCTTCACCGTCGTGTCGAGTACGAGCGCCACCGCATGGCCGGCGAGAAAACCCAACCCGAGCATCGCCAGAATCCGATGGAGGTCGGTGACGGCGGCGGGCTTCAATGATCTGAACGGCCGAGACTTGAGAACGAGGCCGGCGAGGACGGAGAGGGTCAGCATCACGTAGGCGGTGAGTCCGCTCGCGCGGGCGAGCAGCCAGAATGTGGGGTCGTGTCTCACGCCAATCCTCCTTCGAGGACCGTGTGTCCGGCAGCAGTGACGGTGACCCGAGGGAGATCGACCGGCCCGCCGAGGAAGGCCGTCTTTGCCGCGACCTCGGCCGCAGCTGCCGACCCGGCGACGACGGTGACCCGAATCGGCGAATCTATCGCGGGTCGGCCGGTTGCAGGGTCGATCAGATGATGTCGAGCCTCGCCGCCTCGCGTCCAGCTGCGGCGGTCGCGACCCGACGTTGCGAGGCCGCCTCGTGTCAGCTCGAGGGTTATCTCATCGGTGACGCCAACGGGCCAGGAGCCGCCGCGGACAGCGAGGTCGCCGCCGGCGTTGACGAGGCAGGGCCCGACGACCGCGAGGAGATCGGCGACTCGGTCGGCCGCGAATCCCTTGCCGATCCCGCCGAGGTCGAGTCGGAAGCCGGGTTGGAGCTCGATGGTCGACCCATGGATCAGAACCTGGCCGCCGCAACGCGGCTGCTCCACGACCGCGCCTTCCGGCGCATCCGGCGCGACGTCGTCGAACGTGCGGTCGTAGCCCGCTGCGACGACGGCGTCGTGCACGGTCGGATCGAAGCGTCCGGCCGTGGTCTCACGGGCCTCGAGCGCCATTCCGACGACGCATGCGAGATCGGGGCTTGCTCCCGTGATCATCCCGTCGCGGTTGAGGCGCGAGAGCTCCGAATCGTCGCGGAAACGCGACATCACCTGCTCGAGCCGCTCGAACTCCGCCTCGGCCCGGTCGAGCGCGCCCTCGGCACGCTCACCGGGCTCCGCGTCGAGCAGAAGCTCGATGTCAGTTCCCATTGCTCGGAACGTCCGCTTCAGCATCACGACGTTCTCGTGATTGTGAGCGGCGGCAGGTTGACGACGCGAACCGCAGGCACCGACTGCGCAGATACCGCGCTCGACTGCGACGCAGCGAGAGAGCGAGCCTGCGTGGCTGCGGACTGCGCCTTGACCGCCGCGATCTGCTTTTCGCGCGCCTTCAGCGCGAGGGTGTACGCCGCCGTGCGGCGATCGACGACGCTCTGCACGAGCTTCGCGTCGGCGCGCAGCCGCTGCTCACGCTGGGCGATGGCCACAAGGCGTGGGTCGGTCTTCGTCGGCGCCCAGGGCCTTGCCGCAACCGTCGCCCAGCTGACGAAGAAGACGACGACGGCAATGACGACGGCGTAGAGGCGGTGACTCGTATCAGTCATCTGCCTCAGCTCCCGCGTACTCCGTCTCGGCGTCGCCGCCGGCGCGATGCTTGATCACGACGACGGGCGGGGGCCGGTGATAGATGACCCGTGCGGACGCGACCCCCGGGGCCGCGGTCCCTGTGGCGAGCTGCAGCGTCGAGCCAGTGCTGCCTGCTCGAGGGACCGCCGGCAGCACAGGGGGCTTCTGCGCGAGCGTTTTGCGGAGTGACGCCTCATAGCGGTTCAGCTGCCGCGTTCGCTGCGCAACCTTCTGGTCCGTGGTCGAGCTGGTCGCATTGC
>JBKJVI010000041.1:0-2964 GCA_046590225.1 Gaiella sp.
GAGGACGGCCTTGACGCGCTCGGATACTTCTTCACGGGACAGTGCCACTGTTCTTCAACCTCTCGTTGTGCCGGACGGGTTCGATGAGCGCGCCGACTCTACCACGCGCTCCGGAAGAGCTTCACGCATACGGCCGACGACATCGTGGTCGATCCCCAGTGCGGCCATCCTGACCGCGTTCTCGATGGCGAACCGGGAGCTCGATCCGTGGGCGATCACGACGAGGCCGCGAAGCCCGAGCAGGTATCCGCCACCTGTTGTCTCGGGATCGAGCCGCGTCCGCAGACGAGCAGCGGCGGGCCTGATCAGGAAACCGCCGACCTTCCCGCGCGTCGTCTCGACGATCTCGGCGCGAAGCGCGATGAGCAGACTGCGGACGGTGCCCTCGAGCGTCTTGAGGGCCACGTTGCCGGTGAACCCGTCACAGACGATCACGTCCGTCTCCCCTTCGAGCAGGGTACGGCCCTCGGTGTTTCCGGCAAAGCGGAGTGAGCTCGCTGCAAGGAGGGCATGTGCCTCGAGCGTTAACTGATTGCCTTTCTCCGGCTCCTCGCCGATCGAGAGGAGGGAGACCCTGGGGCGTTCGATCCCGAGCACCTCCTGGGCGAAGATCGATCCCATGTGGCCGAACTGGAGGAGGTGCTCCGGCTTCGCATCGGCCGTCGCGCCTGCGTCGATCAGGACGCAGGGCCCGTGATCGGTGGGAATCACGACCGCGATCCCCGGGCGGAAGACGCCGGGAAGCCTTCTTACGTGGAGCAGGCTGGCCGCGAGCACCGCTCCGGTGTTCCCTGCGGAGACGATGGCGTCTGCTTGACCGTCGCCGACGGCGCGGACGGCCCGCACGAGCGAGGAGTCCTGCTTGTTGCGCACAGCGTCGGCCGGCTTGTCGTCCATCTCGACGATTCCCTGCGTGACGACATGCTCGAGCCCGTGCGTGTCGAGATCGGCCGGGCCGTAGATGATCGGACGAACACAATCCGCGGCTGCAGCAAGCGCCCCGGCAACGATCTCGGCTGGTTCACGATCACCCCCGAGAGCGTCCACGGCGACGCGGACGCGCATCCAGACCTCTACGGTGCGGGCGTCCCGAGCGGCTGCACGTCGCGCCCCCGGTACGTCTTGCACGTCGGGCAGGCGTGGTGTGGGCGTGTCGGCGAGCCGCAGTTCGAGCAGACGTTCACGATCGGCGCGGAGATGCCGTGCTGCGCGCGACGCTTGTCGCGGCGGGCCTTCGAGGTCTTTCGCTTGGGGACTGCCATGAGCGGCTGCAGAGTGTACCGGAACCCGCCTCAGGCGGGTTCCGGTAGAGAGGGCGATCAGGCGGGAGCTCCTTCCCGTGCGACCCGGCAGGGGCTCTCAGCCAGGCTCAGATCGCAAGCAGATCGCCGAGGGCGCGCGGTCTGATGTCCAGGCCGCGGAGCTCCTCGAGTGCGATCCAGATCGGCTCGTGGGTGCCGCTCTTCTCGCGCTCACGGTCGGTGAGAAGCGCATGGTCGGGCCAGCTCCCCGTCCCGAAGCTACCGCCGACGATCCACGCGTCGTAGTAGAAGAAGATCGTGCCCCCGAACGACTCCTCGTGGACGAGCGGCCCGAGCTCGACCTCGACGCCGAGCTCCTCGAAGGCCTCGCGGCGCGCGGCATCCTGCGGCGTCTCGCCCTCCTCCACCCCACCTCCCGGGAAGAGGTAGTACGTCCGGCCGTCGCGCACACGCTTGATCAGGGCGAGCCTGCCGTGGTCGACGAGCACGATTCTGGCCCGCGGCGTCAACTCCGTCATTCGTCGCGCAACGCCTCGAGCGCCGCCCACCGGGGATCGGAGACGGCCTCCTCGTGGGTATGCGGCTCGTTGTTCAGATCCTTGCCACAGACCATGCAGAGCCCGGCGCAATCTCGCCGGCAGACGATCTGGGTGGGAAGAGCCGTCGCGATCGAATCGCGCGCCCACTGCGAGAGCTGAAGCTCCCCGTCGACGACGTACTCGGAACGCATGTCAGCCGGCGCTCCGTCGGCGGTCTCGTGGTACTCGCGTGCGTCAATCCTGACGTCGGCGACGGCATCCTGCAGGCAGCGCATACACGGGCCATGGAGACGCGACTCGAAGACGAGCCGAAATACGTCCCCGCTCACGGCGCGCTGGACCTCGAAGGTCGCCTCGGCCTGCGCGGGCACCGGGAGGTAGCGCTCGCCCCCGAGTTCGAACGGCTGCAACGAGATCGCGACGGTTTCACGATGTTCATCACCGAGCCGTAGCCGCAGGCGGCGGAGAGGGTACGTGGTCATCGAGTCAGCCTACCCTGCAGGATCGCAGGTGACGCGCGCGGGTTTAGACGTAGGAGTCGTCGTCCGAGGGCGGGCCGATCGGGTCGATCGGGCCGATCCCGGACATCACCGATTCCTGCGAGCGCTCGTGCAGCCGCTCCCGACCACGGCGAACGGCGACGAGGAACTTGTCGAGGTTGACCTCGAGTGTCGAGAGAATGCCGTCCGCCCAGTCCTCCATTTCGAGCCGCGTCTCGCGCGCCTGCCGGCGGGCGTCGTCGACGATGTCCTGCGCCTGTCGCTCGGCGATCTTGACGATCTCCGTCTGCGAGGCCTCGCGCACTGCCTGCTCGCGCGCTTCGCCGATCAGGCGGTCGCATTCGCGCTTTGCCTCGGCGAGCATCTCCTGCCGCTCCTTGACGATCCACCGGGCCTGCTTGATCTCCTCGGGAATCGTGGCGCGCATCTGGTCGAGGATGTCGTAGATCTCCTCACGGTCGATCCGCACCTGATCGGTGAGGGGCACGGCCTTCGAGTTGTGTACGAGATCGTCGAGCTTGTCGATAAGTACGAGAACGTCCATAACGGGATCTTACTCCTGTGGACTCAGAGGGGCGCCGGGTCGACCGTTCGGGAACATCTCCCTGAAGCGGCGCGCCACGGGCTCGGGCACGAGTTCGTCAACCTTTCCGCCGAACGACG
>JBKJVI010000198.1:0-11148 GCA_046590225.1 Gaiella sp.
CGAACCGCCAGCACGTGATGTGTCAGGAGATCGGCCACGCCTGGGGCCTCGGTCACCAGGACGAGTCGGGCGCCGACCTGAATACGTGCATGGACTACGCGAACGCGCTCGACAACCCGTCCCCGAACGCGCACGACTACGAGCAGCTCGTGGCGATCTACTCTTCGCACCTCGACGCCACGACCACGATTGGTGCCAGCACGGGAAGCCTGCCGGGGAACGCGAAGCCGTTCTCGCAGGCGAGTCGTGCCAACGGCTCCGTCTACGTCGACCACCTGCCCGGTGGTGTGACGCTTCTCACGCACGTCTTCTGGACGCCCTGAGCGAACACGAGGTGACCACCCGAGGGGAGGGGCGGAAGGGCTCCTCCCCTCTGCGTCTTCCGGGTCAGCCCTGAACGGTGGAGGAGACGACGAAGGTTTCGTCCTTGACCGCTCCGAGGAAACTGGCCCGGGTGCCGTCTTTCACGTCACCGGCACCATCCAGTGTGAGTGACGGCTCCACGCACGGATCGCTCGCGCCGGCGTCGTAGCCGGAGCAGAGACGGGCCTCGGCCCCGGAGCCAACCACCCAGCCGTCGACCGCGAGCGGCGGCTCGGCGGCAGTCGCGATCGCCTCGGCGACGGTGAGGCCGCCACCGGGAAGCACCGCCCCGGAAGAAGGCGACGTGGTCGAAGTAGAAGTGGAAACAGCCGCAGGACCACTGCCGCAGCCCGCAAGCGCCGCCACCGCAAGCAAGGGCAAGAGTCCCCGCGTCACGACGTTTACCAGCCGACGATTCTCCGTCACTTCCCCCAGGCGGACTTCTTGGGTGCCTTGACAGGCTTGAAGTCGCTGCCGCCGGCGGCGATGCCGTCGCCGTTGCACTTCTTGCACCAGACGCCCTTTTCGTGAGGACCGGGGCAGGAGATCGAGAAGAGATCGTGCTTGCTCATGGCCCAATGATCGCACGCGTGCCGGACGGGGTCGACGAGCCGACGCTTAGATGATGCGCTGACCCTGCTGCTGGCCGGAGAGCCGGTCGCGGATCCCCGCGAGTCCGGGAGCGCTCGCATCGAGATCGGGCCAGGCGCGGAGCTCGACGAGGATCGCCTCGCGGGCCTTTAGCGAGGTGGCGACCGTCGTGTCGCGACCCGGCCCCTTGCCGACGGTGTCTGCGGCGATTGTCGCTTCGGACGTGCCGCGGGACCGCAGCTTCGCGATCAGCTCCGCACTTTCGGCGTCGGTAATCCGGTCTCCGTACAGGCGCGGCATGCGTCCACCCTAGATGCAATTCCGGGGCGGCGGGTTGCGGCCGGTCGACGCGCAGGCCCCCGCAGTCGCTGAAGCGGGTACCCGACCTCTATCCCAACACGTACGATTCCGGCATGAGCAGCCTCGAGCAGGTCTCCCAGCCGTCGGTCGCCGTCAGTCGCGACCGCACCCGCGCCATCTTCGGCCAGACGATGGGCCTCGTCGCCCTCACGTGCCTCGTCGCAGCCGTTGGCGCCTACCTCGGCCGCGACATTTCTCGCGGGTGGGGCATCGTCGCCTTCATCGGCGCGATCGGATGCATCATCGGCCTCAACGTCGCCATTCGCCGCTCGGAGCAGCTCGCGGTCGGGCTTCTCTTCGGCATGGGCGCCCTTCTCGGGATCGCCGTCGCGCCCACGCTCGCGTACTACGCCGAGGTGCAGCCTCAGGCGCTCTGGCAGGCCGCCGCGCTCACCGGCCTCTTCATCGGCGGCTGCGGCACCTACGGATATGCGACACGGCGTGACCTCTCCAAGATCGCTCGCGTCGCCTTCTTCGCGCTGCTCGGTCTGATCGGCTTCGGGATCGTCCTGATGTTCGTATCGATCCCGGGCGGCGACGTGATCTATGCGGTGCTCGGTCTCGTCATCTTCGCCGGTTACACGATGTACGATTTTCAGCGGTTGCGGCGAGCCGACTCGATCCAGGCTGCGCCACTGCTCGCAGCGTCGATCTTCCTCGACGTCTTCAACGTCTTCATGCTGCTGCTCTCGCTCCTCGGCGGCGGTCGCAGCTAGCGCACGGTCAGCGTCGCGCGCATCCCGCGGGCGCGGTGATCGGCGAGCGTGCACCAGAGCGTGAAGCGGCCGGGCCGCAGGCGCGCCTCGAGCGAGCCGGTCTGTCCTGGCTCGACGACACCGACGCGATACGTGCGCGCGCCCCCTACCCGCCGGAGCGCAAGATCGTGGTCGTCCTCGCCATAGTTGACGAGCTCGATGATCGCGAGGCCCTTCCGGATCGAGGCGCGTGAGAGGGCAAGGCTGAACTCGTCGCCCGAAACCTGGAGGCGGGCCGGTGCGGGTGCTGTCGCGCTCGCCGCTGATACGAGTGCGAAAGCGAGGACTGTCGCGGTCGCAAGTCGAAGCTTCATCGAAGGATCTTGGGGCGGGCGAACTTCCGTGCACCCGGAATGATCGCCGCGGCGTCCGTTCCGAACCAGTCTTCAAGGATTGCGCCGTACAGGCCGCGGAAATCGCTCGTCGCGCGGAGATTGCCCTGCTCGTCGAGCTTTCCGAGGCTCGGGAACTCGCCAATCATCTGCCCCGAGACCTGCGATCCGATCAGGAACCCCGCTCCGGCAGCTCCATGGTCCGTTCCGCCCGACCCATTCTCCTTCGCGCGTCGCCCGAACTCGGTCCAGACGTGAACGAGGACGCGATCGGCGAGCCCGCGCGCTTCGAGGTCGCGTTGAAACGCGAGCAGCGAGTCAGCGGTCAGCTTGAGATCGTCGGACAGGCGCTGTGCCTGGTTGTCGTGCGTGTCGTAGCCGCCCGGCGCTGACAGAGCGACGACCCGGAGCGGCAGGCCGGCAGCGAGCATCGCCGCAAGTCCCGCGAGGCGTCGCGGGAACCGGTCGTCACCACTGGGATACGCAACAGGGCTGACGATCGATTTCCGATCGTCCTTCGGCCGGAACGGCGTCAGCTGCTCGTAGAGTCGAGCCGACTGCTTCGCCGCTTCGCTCGCCTGTTTCAGGCCTGGATCACCCTGGGTGGGGAGCTCTCCGAGCCTCCCGATCATCGCGACCATTCGCGTCCCCACGTCGCCCCAGACGCCGCGCGCCCAGAAGTCGTAGCGATCGGGGGCATCGACGGCGGCCACGGGCATCCTCGCCGTCGCGAGGGATGGCTGGAGGCTCCAGTCGAGGGACAACCCCTGGAGCGGGTTGTCGGGCCTGCCGACCCGGTCGAGATACCGCCCGAGCCACCCGGTCGCGAGGCGCTCGTCCGCCGCCCCGACCTCCCAGTAGTGCCGTGACGTGAAGTGGGATTGATTCGGATCGTCGTACCCGATGCCCGGAATGACGTTGACCTTGCCCTCGCCGTGGAGCTGTGCGAGAGGACCCAACGACGGATGCCAGGTCAGCCGTGCGTCCTCAGTGAACGCCGACCCGGATCCCTCGGCCAGGGCGAGACGCGGTCGGAGCTGGCGATAGAGGGGATCGCCCGTCGGCGCGAGGAGGGAGAGCGAGTCGGCCCCACCGTCCAGGAACACCGATACGAGAACCTTCTGTTGCGGGCCGGCCGCGGCAGCGGCCGCAATCCCTTCATCGAACACCTGAGGGCGGAGCGCTGCGCCGCCATAGACGGCGAGCGCGAGCCCGACGCCTCGCGCGACGAACGTTCGTCGGTCGAGTCCCGTGCCTGCCGGCATCGGCATCCCGGGCTCGATCGCCGGCAGGCCACGGCCGGCCTCGGCGAGCCCGCGCCGCAGGAGGTCCGATCGAGAATGTTCGCTACAACACGACATCAGCAGGTCTGGAGGTCCGGGGAGACGGCGAGGAGTTGGCGCACAGCGTTCGCGACGAGCGGCGGGTACGACTCGGCCTTCCAACCGGTGGCACCCTTCAGTGAGCCCTCCGCAAAGGTGAGTAGCTCACGGCGCGTCTCGGGCCGGATGGTCGGGTTTCCGAGCACGGCAAGCGCGCCCTTGACGATCGCTTCGGGGTCATTCGGGACCTTCGGGCTCTTCTTCCCCTTCTTCTTGTCGCCGAGCGACACCTTCTCGAGCGCTGTGTTCGCGATGTACCAGCGACCGCGGAAAGCGTTTGTATCGAGCCAGCGCGAGTCGTCCCAGCCTGCGACGTTCGGTGGGTTGAAGAGGCGCTGCCCCGCACCCTCGGAGAGCCAGACCCAGGCCGATGTGTCGATGCCGCGGTTGAGTCCGCGCAGCAGACCGGCGATGTAGACGACGGGCGGCTTCACCATCCGCGGGCCGTTGTACAGCGCTGGATGGCGAAGAATCGATTCGAGGACGGGCTGCACGTCGAAGTTCTTGCGGTAGATCGCTTCCAGGCCCGCCCTCGTCTGGGCATCCGGGGGCACCGGGATGAAATAGCTCCAGAGTTTCTCGACGAAGAACTGCGCGTGCTTCGGATGATTCACGCAGAGCCGAACCGAGTCTCGCCACGAGAAGGCACCCTTCTTGCCGAAGACCGTCTTCATGCCGAGGTCGTGACGCTTCTGGTCGAAGCGAAAGTCGGACTGCCCCTGGCCTCGCTTCCAGGTACTCGTCCAGCCGGTGAGGGCGCGGGCCTGCTCGCGGACGTCGCGCTCGGTGTAGCCGTTCCCCTCGCCGAGCGTGAACAGCTCCATCAGTTCCCGGCCGTAGTTCTCGTTCGGAGCGTCCTTTCTGTTGTCGGTGCCGGAGAGCCAGACCAGCATCGCGGGATTGGCTGTGATCGAGACGAGGAGGCGATCGAAGCTTCCGAGCGCGTGTCGGCGGAGGAGGCGGTTCTGCGCGAGCATCATCTTCTGTGAGCCGACCCCGGAGTTCGACGTGGCGAACCAGTCGTGCCAGACGAGCGTCATGCGCTCGACAAGTGGACGGCTGGTTCGGACCATGCGGTCGAGCCACCAGAGATGATCGTGACCCCACGCGTCGGCGGGTGCGAGCGGGCGCCCCTTGTCGTCCCGTGGCCGAGGGCCGACCCAGCGCTCGCCCGAGGGATGCGTGAGCGAGCGAACGGCCCCGTTCAGGCCGAGGTTCGCGAGCGTTGCAGCCTGACCTCTGCGCGGCCCGAAGCCGGCTCGCCAGAGGAGACGCTCGGCCTCGGCATGACCGAATGGACCCTTGTAGGTCGGTATCTCAGCCATCTCCTCGCCTATCGTCTGTTCGCCCGCGACACTTGAACCGCTACTTTCGGACGACGAGCGTGGCTTTCATGCCCCGTGCCTTGTGGTCGCCGAGTGAGCACCACAGCATGTATCGGCCCGGTGTCAGACGCAGCGTCCGCTCCGTCTGTCCGCGGGGGTCGAGCTGCTTGAAGCGGATCGGCTTCGAACCGACCTTCGTCCCCTTTACCACGAGGTCGTGGTTGTCCATACCGAAGTTCACGACCTCGACGCTAACGCTCCCAGCACGGACGCTCTGGCGGGAGAGCGTCAGCGTGAACTCTTTCTCGGTGACCTGGACGAACGAGAATGCGTCCGACCCGCCACTCGCCGGGAGTGCCCACACGGCTGCGACGGCCGCCACGAAAATCACGACGATGTGTCTCATCCGACGAGCCTCATCCGCGGCATCTTCCGCGCGTCCGGAATTATCCGGTCGGCATCCACACCGAACCATTGCTCCACGAGCGACGCGTAGACGCTGCGAAAGTCAGACGTTGCGCGCAGGTTGCCGTCTCGGTCGAGCCCCTTGGTCAGCCCGGGGAACTCGCCGACCATGTGCTGGCGCACGCCTGTCCCCATCAGGAACGCCACTCCGGCGGCGCCGTGATCGGTGCCGTTCGAGTCGTTCTGCTGGGCCCGGCGGCCGAACTCGCTCCAGACGAGCGTGAGCACGCGGCCCGCGATTCCGCGTCGCTCCAGGTCGTGCTGAAACGCCGCAAGACCCTCGGCCATCTGCCCGGCACCATCCTGCAACGGCCCCTGCTGGTCGGCGTGCGTGTCATACGATCCCGGGCCTGTGAGAGCAGCCGTGCGAATCGGGAAGTTCGCGTCGAGGAGAGCAGCGAGCCCGGAGAGTCGGCGACCGAAGTCGGTCTCCGGGTACTTTGCCTTCGGGTTGATGTGTACTTGGCCGTCCTTGCCGACGAAGCGACCGAGCTGTTGGCGCAGTCCGTCTGCCTGCCTCACGGTGCGGGCTGCCTGCGCGAGGATGGGGTCGGGATCCGAAGCGAGAGCGCCCAGTGACCCGATCGCATCGTTCAGAAGCTCCCCCGGGACGTCCCACACGTTGTGTGAGCCGAAGCGGTAGTCGCCGGGGCTCGCGAGCGTGGCGACCGGAACACGGGCGGTTGCGAGCGAGGGAAGGAGTGCGCCGTCGAGCGAGAGTCCCTGCATGGCGTTGTCCTCGGTGCCGATCACGTCGAGCAGCCGACCGAGCCAGCCCGTACCGGCCTGGGGGTCGAGGGCGCCGACCTCCCAGAAGTGGCGAGACGTGAAGTGCGACTGATCCGGATGCGAGTAGCCGATGGCGGGGAAGACGGTCAGACGACCGCGCGCGTGGAGTGCGGCCAGAGGCTTCAGCGACGGATGCCAGTGGAGGCGTGCGTCGGAGCGAAATCGCGGGCCGTCACCGGGCTTGAGCGCGAGCGAGTCGCGCAGCTTGCGGTAGCGCGGGTCGCTGGAGGGGTAGAGGAGGGAGAGCGAATCCCACCCACCGGGGGCGAACACAGAAACGAGCACACGGCGTCCCTTCCCGCCGGTGGCGGCTGCGCGAGCGATCCCGTCGTCGAGCAAGCGCGGGCCGAGGGCAGAGGCGCCGTACACCGTAAGTGCCGTACCGAGCGTGCGAGAGAGGAACTGGCGCCGGTCGAGGCCGGTTCCTGCCGGGGCCGGCATCCCCGGCTCGATCGCCGGGAGTCCGTTCCCGGCCTCGGCGACGGCGCGCCGGAGAAGGGTGGAGCGCGAGAACTCGTTGCAGCACTTCATGACGTCTGCATCTCCGGTGAGGCGGCAACGAGATGGCGGAGCGCGTTCAGGGTCATTGGCGGGAACTTCCTCTGTCGGTCGTCGTCGGCGACGGCGGCACCCATCGTCTTCTGGGCATAGGTCAGGAGGGCTCGGCGCGTCGAGTCGGAGACCTGGACGCCCCAGAACGAGATCGCCCGGTCCACGAGCTTCGCCGGGTCGGCCGGAACCTCGCCACGCTTCGTGTGGTCAGGGTGGTAGGCGTGCTTCTTCAGCACGCGATACGCCATGTTCCAACGTGCCTGGAACGTCGACGTGTCGAGCCAGCGGTCGTCGTTCCAGCCCGAGACGTTCGGCGGGTAGAAGAGCAACTGGCCAGCCTGGATCGAAAGCCAGACCCAGTCCTCCGTCGAGATCCGATCGTCGAGCGTTCGGAGCATCCCTGCGAGGTACACCGCAGGAGGCTTGACCATGCGCGGCCCCTCGTACAACCGTGGATGCTTGAGGATCGCCGCAAGGACCTGCTTCGTCGAGTAGCCCGACTGGACGTAGAGCGCCTCGAGCGCAGCCTGCGTCTCGTCGTCTGCGGGCTCCGGGATGAAGTAGCCCCAGAGCTTCCTCGTGAAGAATGTCTTGTGGGCCGGATGCTCGATCGTCAGCTTGACCGCCTGCTTCCAGCCGTAGGGGCCAGCCTCGTCGAAGACGACCTTCATCGCGTCGTCGTGCCGGTTGCGGTCAAACCGGAACTTGACCCAGCCGTAGCCGTTCTTGTAGTGCGCCGTGAAACCGGTGAGCGCGCGGGCCTGCTCCCTCACGTCGCGCTCGGTGTAGCCGGCACCGTGCCCGAGCGTGAAGAGCTCCATCAGCTCGCGCGCGTAGTTCTCGTTCGGCGCTCCCTTTTCGCTCTCGAGGCCGTTGAGGTACAGCAGCATCGCGGGGTTCGAGGTCACCCGCAGCACGAGGCCCGGGAACGAGCCCAGCCCGGAGCGGCGGAACATGTTGTTCTGCCGGATCATCAGGCGCTGTGAGCCGACGGTCTCGTTCGACGTGGCGAACCAATCGTGCCAGACCAGCGTCATCCTCTCGGTCAGGGGGCGGCTCGTGCGCACCATCCGGTCGAGCCACCAGAGGTGGTCGTGTCCGAACTTGTCGAGCGGGTAGAGCCTGCGACCGTTGACCTTCGGCGGCCGGCCGACAAGCCTGTCCGGCCCTGTGGTGAGGAGCTGTCCGACAGCACCGTCGAGACCCTTGCCTGCGAGCGCCCGCTCTTCACCCGGTCGCGGGCCGAATCCGGCCCGCCACAGAAGTCTCTCGGCCTGAACGGGACCAAAGGAACCCGTGTAGACGGGCAGCGGCATGGTTCTCTCGTCGGTACGTGCGATGGCGCTTGTGTATCGCTCGCATGAGTGAACCCCGCCTGCGCGTCGCGTCTATCCTGCGAGCGTGAACGTGATCCTTCCCGATGGAACGACGCTCGAGCTCGTCGACGATGCAACCGGCCTCGATGCCGCGCGCGCGATCGGCCCGAAGCTCGCCGAGCAGGCTGTGCTCGTCAAGGCCGACGGTGTTGCCCAGGACCTGCGGTTGGCGCTGCCCGACGGTGCGAAGCTCCAGATCCTGACAACGCGCGACACCCAGGATCCGGACGCGCTCGCGGTTCTTCGCCACTCGGCCGCACACCTTGTTGCCGAGGCGGTGCGCCGGTTGCATCCGGGCGTGAAGGTAGCGATTGGGCCGCCGATCGATAACGGGTTCTACTACGACTTCGATTTCCCGAGCCCGATCCACGAGGCCGATCTGGAGGCGATCGAGGCCGAGGTGCAGCGCGAGCTGAACGACGGGCGTGTCTGGGAACGCGAGGAGATCTCAGCCGACGAGGCGCGCTCCCGCTTCGCTGCAGAGGGTGAGCCCTACAAGGTCGAGCTCGTCGACACCGCGGAGGGCACGATCTCGCTCTACACCCAGGGCGACTTCACCGATCTCTGCCGCGGCCCACACCTGCAGACCTCGGCGCCGATCAAAGCACTCAAGCTCACCTCGCTCGCCGGCGCCTACTGGCGGGGCGACTCGAACAACGCTCAGCTCACGCGAATCTACGGCACGGCGTTCTTCAGCCAGAAGGATCTCGATGCCCACCTCGAGCGACTCGATCAGGCGCGGGCGCGGGATCATCGACGGCTCGGGGCCGAGCTCGATCTCTTTCACTTTGATGACCACTCGCCCGGCTCGCCCTTCTGGCACCCGAAAGGAATGGCGATCTTCAACGCGCTCGAAGATCTGCGCCGCCGAGAGAACGCCCGGCGCGGCTACTCCGAGGTGAAGACGCCGCTGATCTACGACAAGGCGCTATGGGTGACATCGGGCCACTGGGAGAAGTTCCGCGAGAACATGTTCCTGATCCCGATCGACGACGAGCACACCTACGCGATCAAGCCGATGAACTGCCCCGGGCACATGCTCCTGTTCGGGAGCCAGCTCAGGAGCTACCGCGAGCTACCACTGCGGTTTGCCGAGGCTGCGCCACTGCACCGCAACGAGCTCGCGGGTGCGCTGCATGGGCTCACCCGGGTGCGGCACGTCACCCAGGATGACGCTCATATCTTCTGCTCGCGCGAGCAGATCGACAGCGAGCTCGATCAGTGCCTCGAGTATCTCCGCTATCTCTACGGCCTCTTCGGGATCGAGCCACGCGCCGAGCTTTCAACGAGGCCCGAGAACAAGCTCGGTGCCGACGAGGAATGGGACTTCACCGAGGGCAAGCTGATCGAGGCGCTCGACCGCCATGGGATCGAGTATTTCGTCGGCGCGGGGGAGGGCTCGTTCTACGGCCCGAAGATCGACCTTCATATCACGGACGCGCTCGACCGCTCGTGGCAGCTCGGCACGATCCAGCTCGACGCTCAGATGCCTGCCCGCTTTGGCCTCACGTACATGGGGCCGGACAACCGAGAGCACCCGGTCTTCGTCGTGCACCGCGCCTTCTTCGGCTCGCTCGAGCGGTTCATCGGAATCATCATCGAGCACTTCGGCGGGGCATTCCCGCTCTGGCTCGCGCCGGTCCAGGTTCGCCTCCTCGCAGTCAGTGAGCAGCACCGCGAAGGCTCGCACGCGATTGCGGCACGTTTTCGCGACGCCGGCTACCGCGTCGACGTCGACGACCGCGACGAGACCCTCGGCAAGCGGATCCGTGACAGCGAGCTCGAGAAAATCCCGGTGGTCGTCGTGTTCGGCGAGCGGGAGTCCGAGGCGGCGCTCGCGGTGCGAACACGCGGAGAGGGTCAGTCGACCCGATCGCTCGACGAGCTGCTCGGCGATCTCGCTGCCATATCGCGGTGAGAGGCTTCGGCCTCTCATCCGGGTTTTCGTACGGCCTCCCCACGGCCCGTGCCGCCCTGCTACGCTTTCCACCTGCAAAGTAGGGGCCGTTACCCTCACCTCCGGAGCCGTGCGTGTTACAGCCACGAGCTGCGCGGGTTCAACCGAGTCGAACGACGAGGGAAACGGCGCCGCTGCCTGCCAGCGGCGCTTTTGCATTCCAGAGCAGAAAATGTGGTGTTTCAGGGAAGGGACCATTTCAGTTTTGAAGAGAGACATAGCTTGATGAGAAGCCTTTGAGACCCCGGCGCCGTCCTGAAGACAGGACCCGGCCCGTCGTCCAGACGGAGAGGATCAACGACCAGATCCGCGTGCCGAACGTGAGGCTCGTGGGCGAGGACGGGGAACAGATCGGAATCAAGTCGACCGATGAGGCGCGCGAGTACGCCTACAGCAAGAATCTCGACCTCGTCGAGGTGGCAGCGCAGGCCGATCCACCCGTCGCTCGGGTGATGGATTACGGGAAGTACCGCTACGAACAGGAACAGAAGGCGAAGGTCGCGAGAAAGCACCAGTCGCAGATCAACGTCAAGGAGATCAAGCTCAGACCAAAGATTGGAATCCACGACTACGAGACCAAGAGAGGCCACGTCGTTCGCTTCCTCAACACGCGGGCGAAGGTCAAGGTCACGATCATGTTCCGGGGCAGGGAGAACCTGCATCCCGAGCGTGGGCGCGACCTTCTGATGCGACTTGCCGAGGACATCAAGGATGTCGGGCAGATCGAGCAGCCGCCTCTGATCGACGGACGCAACATGATCATGGTCTTCGGGCCGACAAAGAACGCAGGAGTGAACCCAGATGCCAAAAGTGAAGACGGGAAGCGGAGCGAAGAAGCGCTTCAAGGTGACCGGAACGGGGAAGTTGATGCGGCGCCACGGGATGAAGAGCCACAACCTGG
>JBKJVI010000199.1:0-2560 GCA_046590225.1 Gaiella sp.
TGCGCTCGCCGACCGGGCGATGGGCTTCTGCCTCGTCAACAACGTCGCCGTCGCGGCTCGCTACGCCCAGTCCGAGCTCGGTCTCGAGCGGGTCGCGATCGTCGACTTCGACGTCCACCACGGCAACGGCACCGAGGCGATCTTCCGCGGCGACGACTCTGTCCTCTTCGTCTCGATCCACCAGTGGCCGTTCTACCCGTGGACGAGCGGCGGGCCGGGCACGAGCGACGAGAGCACCCTGAACATCCCGCTCGACGCGGGCGGGGGCGACGCCGAGTACGCGCGCGCCTTCGAGGAGCTCGTCGAGCCGGCGGTGCGGAGGTTCGACCCGCAGCTCGTGCTCGTCTCGGCCGGCTTCGACGCGCACGCGGAGGATCCGCTCGCCGACATGCACGTCACGCAGGCGGGCTTCCGCGACCTCGCGGCGCGTTCCGCAGCGCTGGCTCCCCGCTGCGCCGCCGTGCTGGAAGGCGGCTACAACCTGCACACGCTGCCGGGCCTCGTCGCGGCGGCCTGGGAGGGCTTCGGAAGCTAGAGACCGATACGGTCAGTCGAAGGCGGACGCGGCCGTAGCCAGTGACAATCGAGCATCCGGGATCACGGTCATGGCTCCAACAACGGCTTCCGAGGCACCTTGCGCTCAACGATTGCGAACCGCGGCAAGTCGAGTGCGGCTTGGCGAGGTTCGTTGGCCGCAGCCGCCGTCTCGCAATGCAGCACAAAGCGCACGAACGGGAGCCCTTCCACGTTCCCCCGTGCGGGCGTGGGCGGAGCACCTGGCGTTCGCGCCGCAGCGCACAGGATCCGCAGAAACGTGTGTTCGAAACGATCGGGAAACCGGTCGGGGCGCTCCGGCTCAGCCAGCACGGACTCGAGGGCGCTGACGACGACGACAAGACGCTCGCTCCGAAGCCACTCCAGATCGTTGATGCACTCGTTGAACGCGTCCCAATTCATTCCGAAATACCACGGGAACTGGAGCGCGGCCGACCATTCGCGGAAGAGATCCTGGTCAGTCCGGCAGAAGTAGCCGCGGACGACCCGAAGATCCACTCCATCGGGGACCGCCCACTCAAGGTCGTACAACGCCTCGCGCGGGCCAACGACGAGTGCTCCCCAAGGAGACGACTCGTCGAGAACGGCGTCCCAGACCCCCCTGCCGTTCGGATTTGTCTCGCGTCCGATCACATCACTAGGAGGCTAGCCACGATCGGCATCAGAAGGAGCTGGACGACAAGAACGGCGGTGATGCGCCACTCGTCACTATTTAGCTTCATGCGCAATCTTGCTGAGCGCATCGTTGATTGCGTCCACCACCATGGGCTCGGTTTCCTTCGACCGCGCCTCCGCAAGCGCCTCTGCTGCCCGCGCGCCGCCTATGTGGCCGAGTCCCCACGCCGATACTCGTCGGAGCATGGCATCCTCGTTTTTCAGGACCGATGCGAGCAGCGGGACAACGTGGACGTCCCCTAGAGCACCGATTGCGACTACGAGCGATACGCGGATTCCGACACGGCGTTCGACTTTGTACCGGTTCACGAGACCCGGAAGCGCCTCAGGGTCTCCAACTTTGGCCAGCGCGTCAGCGGCAGCATCGCGGATTGTGGGGTCAGGATCGCTGAGTCGCTGCACGAGCCCGCCGATCGGTGTGGGTCGTCGTGCCTGGGCAAGAGTGTTAACCAGCGCAACTGCTTCTACCGGGTTGACCGTGCTGCGAAGCGCGTCATCCAAGACAGTCGGATCGGCGGTTCGAGCGACATACTCGATCGCCTTCCACCCGTCATTCTTCCCGAGTCTTGCCAGGACAGCTTCAACCGACATCGTTTTTGTCATCACTTCTTTCGTCGAGTGTTTGGGAAATGGTCGTCACCTATAACGATCCCATCTCGGTCGACATTCGTGTATGTCTTGTCCTTGGGGTGTTGGACATCCCAGTGCGGGCCGCCATGCTCGGACTTGTCCGTCTCCCAGATATTCCCGTATTTGTCCTTGAACCCGCCGCCTCGCACACTCCGAGGCCCCTGGCGCCGGTTCGGCGGTTCGTAGGGACGGTCTCCGCCCTTTGGCAGGTCGTCCTTTTCCTTCAAACGGCAACGCGCCTTATCCCTTTACGTACGACGGCCGGCGTCTCCGCCGGCCGTCGAGTCCGCAGGTGAACCGTTGCCACAGCAGCTTTCCTCTCTCCGAGAAGAAGCGATCACCTGGCTCAAGTATCGGCTGGAGCCCGCTGTGCCTCATCGCCCCACGTACGGGAATCGCATCCCCTGCCATGGGGGATCTGGCAGCGGCCTAGGCGGCGCGGGCGACGGAGAGGCGCCCGAGCGCCTCTCGGCGCGAGGAGACGCCGAGCTTCCGGAGCATGCTCTTCACGTGCGAGCGCACGGTGTGCTCGGAGATGTAGAGCCGCGCCGCGACCTCGTCGGTCGAGAGATGCTCGTCGAGCAGGAGGAGCACCTCGACCTCGCGGGCCGAGAGCGTCTTTGCGATCAGGTCCGGGACGCCACTGCCGAGGCGTCCACCCAGGCGCACCTGATCGAGTAGCCGACGCGCGACCGCCCCG
>JBKJVI010000084.1:0-3220 GCA_046590225.1 Gaiella sp.
TGACCCAAGCCAGCTTCGCTTCCCTCGGGTGCGCCGAACTCAAGGTCGACGACGTCACCCGAGATCGGCATCGAGCCAGGCGCTCTCGTCCTGTCGCAACGGCGCGATCAGGTCAGCGCCGACGCGGTCCTGACGTAGTGCTCGCACTGCCAGCGAGACGGTGTTGCCCACCGTTGTGTGCAACTCGGCCGCGAGCCTCTTGGGCTCCTCATGGGTCGTGACATCGATCCGAACGCTCGTGCTCTGCATGCAGATCAGCATACAATCGCGCCGGGGCGCGAGCTTCTGACAGCGGGTTCCCGCCATCCACGGCGGAATCCAGGTGTCAGAACAGGGTCAGGAGCCACAACGCCACGACCGCCATTACGACGGTGACCACCGGGATGGCCTGGATCAGCCGACGGGTCTGCCTTGCGATCTGGTCGGAGCGCTCGTTCATCTCGTCGAGCTCACGCTCCCGCACGAGATCGCCGAAAGGATTGGAGCTGCCTGACGACAGCGGCCCTGCGCGCTCGCTATCGCTCGCCCGCACAGCGTCGTTGATCACCTCGCTGAACGACGCGCTCCGACCGAGCATCCGCCGGCGAACGATCGCCTCCGCCCGCGCATCGAGCCTCACCAACCTCGGCACGCCTTCAACGGTACGCCGCCCAACGGTGCGCCGCTCGAAGCACCTCGGCCGCAGATTCGACCGAGCGAAGAGGGGATGGCCCGCTTCTACTCTGAAGCTGCTCTTGCCGTTCGCCAGTTCCCCGGCAGTCGAGCGAACATCCGACGGATCCCCTCGCCGAGCTCCTGGCCGAATCGCAGATCAGCACACACCCGGGCGATACGAGGGTTGCGGGCGAAGCGAGTGAGCGCGGGCGGCTCCGACAGGCCGACGACGCCTGGGAAGCGGCCCGGACTCTCGAACTCGATCCGGTCATCGAAGATCGTCACCCGGATGTGATCTCCTGTGGTGGAGTACGAGCGGTGGACGACGGCGTTGACCACGCCCTCCATCCATCCGTCCTCGGGGACAATCCCGACGGGGCCAAACCGCCCGTCGGCGCCGAGAGCCTGTCGGGTCGGCAGGTAATCCTTGATGACGGTTCGAGCCTCCGCGGTCAGCTCGCGGCTCTGAGCGTAGGAGAGCTCTCGGTTCTCGTCGCCGACGCGGAGGAACACCTTGTCTGCCTTCGTCGCGTGCACCACGTGATCGCCGACCGCGACGCGGATCACGGCCACCCTCCGGCGATCGCCGCCCACGACTACATCGAGAACCTCGGTCCTGGCCGGCACTCGGCAACGATCCGTCTAGGGCAGGAGACTGTTCGCATAGCACCACGCAACAAAGCCATCGCCATCAACAGGCAGTCGCATGTCTGTGACGACGAGCTCGTCGACCAGGGCCTCGGCCGTTTTGCGGTCAATGGCCTCCCGCTTGAGCGCAGCTGCGACGACGGCCAGAGTGCCAACCACCACCACACCATGACGGCGGCCCACCGCCGCAGCATCCTGGTCATCGATGACAGCGACGCCGCCACGTGCCGCCGCTATCGCTATCACGGCGCACTCTCCAAGATCGCGAGTCGGATCCCCACCAAGCTCCGCCTTGATCTGCGCTGCATGGACCGTTTCAAGGAGATCAAGCTCAACGATCGATAACCACCCGACGCCGACGAGCTGTCCAAGCGCTGGATGATCTTCGACTCCCTCGACCAGCTCGAGCATCACCTCCTCCGCCGTCGAGCGGTCGTAGGCGGCGGTGATCAAATCGAGCAGGTCCAACCGGCCCGCTCTCGCGAAGTGTGAGAGGCACGAATTGTCGATGACGAGAAGCGTCACGGCTCCGGTAGAGGAGTGACAGGCTCGAGGATCGTGCGCGTCGGCAACTCGTCCGCCGTGAGCGTCCCCCGCAGGAGATCCAGCGTCTTGGCGGCGGCGAGTTCTCCCGAAATGTATGCAGCCAAGACTTCGGCGGAATACGTCGGTGGCGCCGCCGGCGCCGCGAGCTCCTCGGCCCACGCCTCACCGGCGGCGAGATAGTCGCCGCGCGACGGGAAGCGTTCGACAATCGCTTGATACGTCCGCTGATCGATGAGGTCGATGTTCGACAGTTGGTTACACGCAGCAGTCCAACTCGTTCGATATCGAGCCGCTATCGCCAATGCAACCCTGTCGGGCCCAGCTGTCTTCAACTCGTGCCAGATCCGGCTCACACCGGACCGAGGCATGAGGAGGTAGGCAACGAAGGCGTTGAGGAATCGCTCAACGCCTTCTGCGGGGTGATCGGCCGAGTAGGCATCGCCCGTGAGAAAGTGACCTAGCTCGTGCGCCAGCGTCCAGCGACGACGTCCCGGCTCCGCCTTCCCGTTGATGACAGCGACACCAACTCGACGGCCGTCGGGCATACCGATCTCGATGCACGCCCCATCGTCGGTCTCTCCGATGTCAAGCGCGAACCAAACGACGCCTAGCTGTTCGACGGCCCGTCCGAGTTCGACAAGCGGTTCGTCCCCCATCCCAAGCCGCATTCGAATCCGGTCGGCCATGCTCTCCGCCGAACGGAAGGAGTCGGGGACGGGCTCTGGCTGTGGCGTCCGAGCGGTCAGCAACCCTCGCTCGAGGAGCCATCGAACGTCACGGGCCGACCGTTCGACCTCTCGGTCGAGAACGAGCGACGATTCATGGCCGGACGCCGGGTTGGCGCGCCGAGACAACACCGTGGCTGGTGCATCGGCCACGAAGAAGTCAATCGGGACACCAAGTTCCTTGGCGATGGCCGCCAACTCCCGGACCGTCACCTTTCGCTCGCCTCCCTCGACGCGAACGAGCTGCGTGCGCTCCATGTTCACGCGCTCGGCAAGCGCGGCCTGCGTCAGACCCGATTCGACTCGAGCCTCAGCGATGCGCGCTCCGATCTCCGTTCGGGTTACGACGTCGGCCTTGGACATCGAGTGTGATTATCGCACATTCAGTTGCGTTTCGACGCGCTCCGCGCCAGCATCCGCCGGCGAACGATCGCCTCCGCCCGCGCATCAAACCTCACCAACCTCGGCACGCCCTCAACGGTACGGCGCCCCCCGTCGCACGTGAGAGTCAGACCTCGATGACCTCGACGCCGTACTCGGTGAAGACGGGATCGGCCGTGACCACGGCAACACCGAGGAGCAGAGCGTGGGCCACGAGCAGACGATCGAAAGGGTCCCGGTGAATCGGGGGCAGGCTGGCGACGGAC
>JBKJVI010000161.1:0-12289 GCA_046590225.1 Gaiella sp.
GCGGTCGAAGCGCGTGTTGAGAACGATCGAGTGGCGGAGCTGCACCGAGCTGAGCCCGTTGACGACGCTCGCGATGATGAGCTGGAAGGGGACGGTGGCGCACGCGATGCTCAGACCGGGGGCGGGGCCGGGTCGATCGACGACGTACGTCACGAGGACGAGATAGACGCCGGTGGCAAAGAACGGATCGAGCAGCCATTTCATGACCTGCCAGCCGCCGCGGCCGTAGCGCGCCCGCAGATCCGACAGCGTCAGGGCGATGAGCAGGTCGTTTCGGCCGGCCGAGTGCGTGGTCGAACGGGAGGCCTTGTCGGCTTCGATCATGCCTCGGTCACCGCCGCAGGATACGGACTGCCGCCGACATCCGCTGGTACCCTCGCCCGATGCCGGGCAGGGGACAGACGGCCGCCGACGGTGCCGCGGTCGAGATCGCAGCGGCCGTCGCTGCCGAATCTGCGTACATGGAAGAGGTCCTCGTTCGCCTCGTCGAGGCCCCGACGACACTCGGCAATGAGGAGCCGGGCCAGGCGGTGATGCGGGAGGCTTTCCGTGAGATCGGGCTCGACCCCTTCAATCAGCCCCTCGACGCCGAGATGCTGCACAGCCATCCCGCGGCCTCGCCGTTCTCGTGGGACGTCTCAGGCAAGACCAACGTCATCGCCGACTGGCGTCCGGCAGGAGAGGGCGGGCGGTCTCTCGTCCTCAACGGTCACATCGACGTCGTTGCTCCCGCCGCGACGAGCCTCTGGCGCACGCCTCCCTTCTCCGCGGTGCGCGGTGGCGACTGGCTGTACGGCCGTGGCACCGGGGACATGAAGGGCGGGCTTGCGGTCATCCTCGGGGCCGTGAAGGCGCTGCGCGGACTCGGTCTTGCGCCGCTCGCCCCGGTGCAGCTGCAGTCGGTCGTCGAGGAGGAGTGCACCGGGAACGGCGCCCTCCAGGCGGCGGTCAGCGGTCTGCAGGCAGATGGGTGTGTGGTGACGGAGCCGTTCCCCGCCTCGATCTCGGTCTCGCAGGTGGGGGTGCTCTGGTTTCACGTCGACATCGCGGGCTTGCCGGTACACGCGGGCGATGCGCAGGAGGGCGCGAACGCGATCGAGGCGTCCTTCCCGGTCGTCGCAGCGCTTCGGCGCCTCGAGGCTGCGTTGAACGAAGACGTACCCGCCGCCTACGCGATGTTCGAGCACCCGATCAACCTCAACATCGGAGTCGTTCGCGGTGGTGACTGGCCGTCGACCGTCGCTGCCGAGTGCACGCTGTCCTGTCGGCTTGCCCTCTTTCCCGGACAGCCCGTCGAATGGCTGCAGGAGAAGGTCGAGCTGGCGATCGCGGAGGCAGCCTCGACGCATCCGTTCCTCGCTGCCCATCCGCCGCGCGTCCGCTACGAAGGCTTTGCGTGCGCGGGATCCGAGCTCGACGTCGAGCACCCGCTCGTGACCGCGCTCGCGAGCAGCTACGTGAGTCTCGAGGGAGCCGCCCCGGCGCTCGTCTCGACGACCGCGACGACGGACGCGCGGCTCTTCATCCAGCACGGCATTCCGGCCGTCTGCTTCGGCGCCTGGGCGGAGAACGCACACGGGGTCGACGAACGCGTCAATATACCCTCCGTGATTTCCGCAGCTCAGATCCTCGCCGTGTTCATTCGTGACTGGTGCGGTCTTACCGGATGAAGGCGCGCACGCTCGCGCTGATCGGCATCGTCAGCGCGCTCGTCGGCGGCATTGTCGCGCGTCTGAGGCGGAAGAGAGGTGCCGCTCCGGCCCTACCGGTCGTCGCCGCAGCACCGGCCGCGGCGGTCGTAGTCGAGTCGGTATCGGATCCAGAACCGGTCGCGGAGCGCCCCGTGTATGCGCCACCCGTTCGCGCGTTCGCGGGTGGTGCTGTGTCCGCGCCACTTCGGGGGATCAGCGAGATCCGGCGCTTCTTCCGCACGAACGAGACGCCGATCTGGTTCGTCTCGGCGACGCCCTTCAATCTCCTCGGGATTGACCGCTGGGTGCGGAACTTCTCGTACCTCAACTACTACGATTCGTTCGACGGCACGCACCCGAACGTCTTTGTTCCCGAGCACGTCGCGCCGCCGACATTCGATTCGATCGAGGAGATCTGCAACTACCTCCTCGGCCACAAGGAAGTGATCGACCACGTCAAGGCGAACGGAGGGGGCAAGGCAGTCTTTCTGATGTTCGACGAGGAGACGGAGCGGCTCGCTGCAGAGGCGGGGCTCGAGGTCGCGTTCCCTTCGGCTGAGCTCCGGACCCGTCTCGACTCGAAGATCGTTACCACCCAGCTCGGCGACGAGGCAGGCGTGCCGAGCGTGCCCAACATCCTCGGCCGAGCGGAGACCTACGAGGAGCTGCTCGCGCTCGCCACCGAGCGCGGGATCGGCACCGACCTGGTCGTCCAGACGCCGTACGGCGACTCCGGGCAGACCACGTTCTTCGTCGGCTCCGAAGGCGACTGGAACGAGAGCGAGGACAAGATCGTCGGTCAGGAGCTGAAGGTAATGAAGCGCATCAACTGCCGCGAGGCAGCGATCGAGGGCGTGATCACGCGGCACGGCACCCTCGTCGGCCCTCTGATGACCGAGCTGACCGGCTATCCGGAGCTGACCCCCTACGGCGGCGGCTGGTGCGGCAACGACGTCTTCGCGGCGGCGCTCTCCGAGGAGCACCGCCGTCAGGCGAGGGCGTTTACCCAGCAGATGGGTGATCGGCTTCGCCAGGAGGGATATCGCGGCTACTTCGAGCTCGACTTCCTCGCCGACATGGAATCGGGCGAGATGTGGCTCGGCGAGCTCAACCCGCGTGTGACGGGGGCGAGCTCGATGACGAACGTGACGGCGGTCGCGTACGGCGACATGCCGCTGTTCCTCTTCCACCTGCTCGAGTTCCTCGACATCGACTACGAGATCGACGTCGACGAGCTGAACGCCGGCTGGGCGCAACCGAGCGCGATCGACGAGTGGAGTCAGTTCATCCTCAAGGATACGGCCGACCTCGTGGAGCTGATCACCGATGCCCCGCGTTCTGGGATCTGGAAGCTCGATCCAGACGCTCATGGCGGTATCTCGTTCCTTCGTGGAGAGACGGACTGGCACACCGTCGCGAACGAGGACGAGGCCTTCTATCTGCGGATCGCAGATACCGGGGGGTATCGCTACCCGGGCGCCGATATCGGCATTCTCGTCACGCGCGGCCGCCTCCAGACGGACGACCACGAGCTGACCGACCGCGCACGCACCTGGATCAACGGGATCAAGCGGCAGTTCCTGACCGCGTCGATCGGGGACGACGAATCACCACCCGTCCGCGAGCCGGAGCCCTTCTCGTTCAAGATGCTCTAGTGCGTCATGCCTAGCTTCGAAGCGATCGAGCAACTCGAACCCGGAGAGAGATGGGGCGATCTCTTCCAGGCGCACTGGCCCCGTTACAGGGACTGGTTCCTCCAGGAGGGCGAGGCGGCGCGAACCTCGTACGCGGAGTCGCTCCGGGCGTTGCAGGAGCACATGCCCGAACTCGTGCCCACCTACGAGCGCGTGTGCACGCTTGCGGGAGGCGGTGATCTCGAGGCTCGCTTCCTCGCCATGTGGGCGCCGCCGTCGTACCTCTCGGGGTGCTCGCAGGCCGTCTGGACAGGTGGGCAGGCGCCCGTGCTCGCGCGGAACTACGACTATGCGCCAGAGCGGCTCGAGGGCTCGATCCTCCACACGCGCTCGGTCCGACCCGTGATCGGTTCGGGAGACTGCGGTTGGGGTCTGCTGGACGGGCTCAACGATGCGGGCCTCGCCGTCTCGCTCGCGTTCGGCGGCCGGAAGGTCGTGGGCTGTGGGTTCGGAGTCCCCATCGTCGTCCGGTACCTGCTCGAAACGTGCGAGACGACCGAGCAGGCACGCGCCACCCTCCGGCGGCTGCCGTACCACCTCGCTCACACCTTGACGATCGTCGACCTCGGTGGCGACGTGTGCACCGCGTACCTCGCCCCTGATCGGGAGGTCGAGCTCACGAGCGCGGTTGCCGCAACGAATCACCAGCGAAGCGTCGAGTGGCAAGAGCACGCCCAGGCGACGAAGAGCGTCGAGCGACAGCGGACGCTGGAGCGACTCGTGACCGACGCCGGGAGCGCAGATCGGTTCGTCGACGGCTTCCTGCAGCCGCCGCTCTTTGCGACAGACGGCGACCGCCGCCTCGGCACGCTCTACACCGTCGCCTACCACGTCGGCGAGGGGCGGGCGGAGTTCCGCTGGCCAGGACTGCAGTGGGATCAGAGCTTCGGAGCGTTCTCCGAGGGCGTGCGCACGGTCGAGCTGACGCGCAGCACGGCCGCATAACAGCTGGCGGTGGCCGGACGCTTCAGCCGGTCGCCCGGGTTGCTCTTGGTTTCGATCCGGATCTCACACATCCAGTCCGACCGCGTTTCACTCCCCATGATCAAACTCCATGACTTCTCGGCCTCGGCCAACTGCTTCAAGGTTCGAGCAGAACCCGCTCGAGCCGAACGTCGGCTCGGCCCGTTTCTGGCGCCTGACCGGGCGGGCGACCGGAGGCGTTCGGGCGGTACTTCGAGGCCGGGATCGCTGCGCTCGCAACGCTTGAGCGAAGGCCCCAGGGGAGGATTTCCTCGTTGGCGGTCGCTGCTAACGGAGGGAGGTCGGCGGCCAGACTCGGCGTCAGGGGTGAGGCTGAAGCCTGACCCCGACTGCAAGGAGCTTGCGCACGACCTGACGTCGGAGGCGTGACCGCCTACGACGTCAGGTCGTGCGCAAGCTCCTCAAACACCCCCACGAAGCGGTCGCAGTCCTCGAAGGTGTGGGTGATCGAGAGCGTCCACTCCTCCTCGCGGCCGGGCGTCATGAAGATGCCGCGGTTCATGTTGTAGAGCCACGCGAGCTCGGAGATCTCGGCATCCTGGTTGGCCTTGAACGACGCGTAGTCGGTGATCTCCTCGGTCGAGAACGTAACGCAGCCCTTGGAGCCCACACCCACGGCGTACCCGGGGAACTCGTACTTCCCGATCACCGCCTCGCAACCTGCGATCAGCCGCTCGTTGAGCGCGTCGAGATGGACGTACGCCTCGGGCGTCAACACCTCGAGCAGGTTCGTACGGGCAGCTGCCATCGAGAGCGGGTTGCCGTTGTAGGTACCGACCTGGTAGACCTCGCCGGACTCGACGATCTCGAACGCCTCCTCGGTCCCGCCGATCGCTCCCGACGGCAAGCCACCGCCGAGCGCTTTGGCGAGTGTGACGAGATCCGGCATTACGCCGAAGCGCTCTACCGCACCGCCGGCGGCGATGCAGAGGCCGGTCTTGACCTCGTCGAAGATCAGCATGACCCCGTGCTTGCGCGTGATCTCGCGCACCGCCTCGAGGTACCCCGGCTGCGGCAGCACGATGCCGAGGTTCATCATTGCGGCCTCCATGATCACGCAGGCCGGCGCCCGACCCTCCTCGATGAGCCGCTCGATCCGGCGCTCCATCGCCTCCGCGTCGTTGAACGGCACGGCGATCGTCATGTCCGCGACCGACTGTGGGATCCCTTTCCCGTAGGGCAGCGACTGCAGGTCGAAACGGTCGCCGATCTTGTCGTAGTCGACCCCGATCGAGACCATTACATAGTCGTGGTGACCGTGGTAGGAGCCAAAGATCTTGACGATCGTGTCCCGTCCGGTCGCCCCGCGAGCGATCCGGATGGCGTCCATCGTCGCCTCGGATCCGGAGTTGACGTAGCGCCACTTGGGGAGGCCGAAGCGCCGCGCGAGCTCCTCGCCGACGACGATCGCGTCCTCGGTCGGAGCTGCGAAGTGGGTGCCGAGCCCGATCCGCTCGGTGACCGCCTTCGAGATCGCGTCGTGGGCATGGCCTTGCACCATCGAGCCGAAGCCGTTGTGGAAGTCGAGGTACTCGTTCTGGTCGACGTCCCAGACACGAGCGCCCTTACCGTGGGAGAGGTAGATCGGCCACGGGTCGCGCACCTGGTAGGAGGAGGCGACACCACCGACGAGGCTCTTCTTGGCCCGGGCGTAGAAGTCCCGCGAGCCGTGCGTTCGCCCGTCGAGCTTCGCGGACTCGCGTTCGGTCAGCTCCTTGATTCGTGCGCGATCGATCTCGACGTGTGCCCTGGTCGCCATACGGCTCTACTCCTTGATTGATGGATGCCCTATTGTGGCTGTTCCTCCGCACTGTCGCCACTCGACTGTCGCTGCCGCGAGGCACGCGCCCTGCGTAGAATCGCGCCTGATGACGAACGCCGAAGCCGTTGCCGATCGCCTCGAGGCCGAGCTGGCCCCGATTCACGCGGCCGCATCCCGGGCGGCGTGGGAGATCAATGTCCTCGCGAGCAGCGAGAACGAGGCGCGTCGGATCGAGATGGAGCAGGCCGTGTCCGACTTCCTCGCGGACGGCGAGCGATTCGCCCTGATCGAGGCGGCTCGTTCCGAGGCGACCGGGTCGACCCGGCGACGCCTGGATCTCCTCCGGGCAGCGTTTCTCGCGAATCAGGTCCCGGTCGAGCTTCGGACGCAGATCATCGAGCTCGAGGCGGCGGTGGAGATGGTCTTCTCGACGCACCGAGGTGTCGTCGCCGGCCGTCGCGTGAACAACAACGAGATCCTCGAGATCCTCCGGAACAGCGACGATGGCGCCGAGCGGCGTGAGGCGTGGGAGGCCTCGAAGACGGTCGGCGCGGTGGTTGCCGACGACGTCCGCGCGCTTGCCCGGCTCAGGAACGCGGCCGCTCGCACCGTCGGCTATCGAGACTGGTTCGCGCTCTCCCTGGCGCTCTCGGAGATGGACGAGACGAAGCTCTTCGCCACGCTCGACGAGGTCGACACCGCGACGGCCGAGCCGTTTGCGCGGTGGAAGCTCGAGCTCGACGAGGCGCTGGCGGCCCGGTTCAGCTGCGCGATGACCGAGCTCGCTTCGTGGCACTACGCCGACCCGTTCTTTCAGGAGGTCCCCGTCGAGGGCGGAATCGATCTCGGGCCGATCCTCGCGGACGGTGACACGGTGGCGCTCTCGGAGCGAACCTTTACCGGCATCGGGCTCGAAACGCGACCGGTTCTCGATCGGAGCGATCTGTTCCCACGCGACGACAAGTGTCAGCACGCCTTCTGCATCGACATCGATCGGAAAGGCGACGTACGTGTGCTCGCAAACGTCGTGCCGGGGCAGTACTGGCTCGACACGATGCTCCACGAGCTAGGCCACGCAGCGTTCGACGGCGGCATCGATCCGACACTGCCCTGGATGCTCCGGGACTGTCACACGCTCGTCACCGAAGGAATCGCGATCCTGATGGGGCGGCTGGCGGGGGATGCCGAGTGGCTTGAGCACGTGCTTCGCACGGATGCCGACGACGTTGCCGCAATCGCTTCGGATCTCCGGGCAGCCCGTGCGGCGGAGATGCTCGTGTTCGCGCGATGGGTCCTCGTGATGACGAACTTCGAGCGCTCGCTCTATGCCGATCCGGATTCGGATCTCGACGCACGATGGTGGGAGCTCGTCGAGCGCTACCAGCTGATCTCGGCCGTGGCCGGTCGGTCGAACGCTGACTGGGCGGCGAAGATTCACGTGGCCTGTGCGCCGGTCTACTACCACTGTTACCTCTACGGTCATCTCGTTGCGTCGCAGCTCGCAGCGACACTCGAGCGAGAGTGCGGCGGACTCGTCGACCGGCCGGCCGCCGGTGCTCTTCTGCGCGAGCGGGTTTTCCACCCGGGGCAATCAGTGCGTTGGGATCGCCTGCTCGAGCAGGCAACGGGCGAGCCACTGACGGCGACGTACTTCGGGCGGGACATCGGAGCCGCGTAGATGTGTCGACCGTTGTCGTTGCTAGCGTCGTCTAGTAAATGTCCATCTTGTCCGCCGCCGTCTCGGGTCGACGCTCGAAGTTTCTCGTCCTCCTCGGGTGGATCGTCCTCGCGGCTGCGCTCGCACCGCTTGCGAGCAAGTTCGAGTCGGCCCAGAAGAACGAACCGTCGAGCTTCCTGCCCGGCGACGCCGAGTCGGTCAAGGTACTCGAGGCGTCAGACGGGTTCTCCCGTGGCCAGGCAACGCCGGCCATCGTGGTCTACAGCGCGCCCGCGGTGTCCGACGACGTCACGAAAGCGGCCGTCGACGAACGCCGCCAGGCGATCCTCGTCGCCGGGATCGAAGGCGTTACGTTCGTCACGCCTCCAACGTACTCCGAGGACGGCATCGCGGCGCTCCTGACCGTGCCCATCGTCGCCGGTGGTGACGAGCAGCTCCTGATAGACGCCGTCGACAGCATTCGTGAGATCGCAGGTGAGGACCTTCCCGCTGGCCTCACCGAGAAGGTGACCGGACCGGCCGGCTTCTCGGCGGATGCGAGCGCAGCGTTCGAGGGAATCAACTCGACGCTCCTCTTCACGACCGCGATCCTCGTCCTCGTCCTCCTCGTGCTCATCTACCGGAGCCCGATCTTCTGGATCATTCCCCTCTTTGCCGTCCTTCTCGCCGAGTTCGTCGTGCGAGGGATCGGATATCTCCTAGCGTCCGCCGGCCTCGTGATCAACGGCCAGGTTGGCGGGATTCTCCTCGTTCTCGTCTTCGGAGCAGGCACCGACTACGCGCTTCTTCTCACCGCGCGCTACCGGGAAGAGCTCCGTCTCGTCGAGGACCGCCACGAGGCGATGAGGATCGCCGTCCGGCAAGCCGGGCCGGCGATCATCGCCTCCGCAGGCACCGTGGTGGCGGCGCTTCTCTGCCTCACGTTCGCGAGCGTCAACTCGACTGCGGGCCTCGGCCCCGTCGGGGCGATGGGCGTTGCAGTTGCGGCGATTGCGATGCTGACCGTTCTGCCGGCACTCCTTCTGATCGGCGGGCGTCGTGCGTTCTGGCCCTTCGTGCCACGCGTCCACTCCGAGGAGCGCTCCCGCCGCGGCTCGTGGCGGCGCCTTGGTGGGTGGATCGAGCGCCGCCATCGCCCTGTCTGGATCGTCACGGCGCTCGCCCTCGGTGCGGTAGCCCTCGGCACGCTGACGCTGGACGACAACGTGACAACGGCAAACGCGTTCCGCGGCGATGTCGAGTCGGTTCAGGGCCAGGCCGTGATCGACGAGTCGTTCCCAGCCGGGGCGAGTGCTCCGACCGTCGTGTTGGTCACCGATCCGGCAAAGGTCGACACTGTTCGTGGGGCGGCAGCGAGCTCCTCGGTGGTCGACTCCGTGGCAGCGTCGGAAACGGGATCGGCCGGAGTCCGCTTCGACGTGACGCTCAACGTGGATCCGTTCGCCGAGGAAGGCTACGCCGCGATCGATGCGCTTCGGGACGACCTGCGGTCTGCGGGTGGTAACGCAGTTCTCGTGGGTGGCGTGACGGCCGAGGAGGCCGATCTCCGTGCCGCAATCAAACGGGATACGACGCTGCTGGTGCCGCTCGTTCTCTTCGTCGTCTTCGCGATCCTGGTCGTCCTCCTGCGCTCGGTCGCTGCGCCGCTGATGCTGATGGCGACGGTCGTCCTGTCGTTCTTCGCGGCCCTTGGCCTCGCGTTGATCGTCTTCTCGTTGTTTGCCGACTTCCCGGGGGAGGATCCAAGCTACCCGCTTTTTGCCTTTATCTTCCTCGTCGCTCTCGGGGTCGACTACAACATCTTCTTGATGGCCCGTGTTCGCGAGGAGGCACACCGGATGCCGACACGCGACGCCATGCTGCTCGCGCTCGCGGTCACCGGCGGTGTCATAACGTCGGCAGGGGTCGTGCTCGCCGGGACGTTTGCGGTGCTTGCCGTCCTGCCGCTGATCGCACTGACGCAGCTCGGGATCACCGTGGCGCTCGGCGTCCTGCTCGACACGCTCGTGGTGCGGTCGATCCTCGTGCCGGCGCTCACGTTCGAGCTCGGGGAGCGGACATGGTGGCCGAGCCGGATCCGGCGTGCCTCGCCACCCGAGTAAGAGAGTCGAACAGCCGTAGCGGTTTGCGACGCGGGCGCGTGGGAGGGATGATGGGCCTATGAGTCCCGTTCTCAACCACGTCAGCGTCATCGCGCACGACCTCGAGACGTCGCTCCGCTTCTACGTCGACGAGCTCGGCCTCGAGCCGGTGGCAACGCCGAATTTCGGCTTTCCCGTCATCTGGCTGTCGGCTGGTCAGTGTCAGATCCATCTCTTCGAGCGGCCCGGTGAGCCGCCGTCGTACGCCCACTTCGGCCTCGAGATCAGCGAGTTTATGCCGGTCTATCGCCGGATGAAGGAGCTCGGCGTGCTCGACCACGTGACCTTCGGGAACGCGATGTACGAGCTTCCGGACGGTGGGATGCAGATGTACGTGCGTGATCCCTCGGGCAACCTCGTCGAGCTCGACCATCCCGACGCTTCAACCATTCCGCAGGATGAGGTGCCCGAGTACATGCGCCTCGCGGATCTCAGGCCACAGGAGGGCCAAGCCGCTCGCGCCACGCTCTGGCACGATTGTCGTCCCGGAGGTTCAGGCCCAGAGATCGACCCAGCGGCTGAATAGCGTCCGTCCGTCTGCCTGCATCTCGGCCATCGACGCGCGGAAATCCGCCAGAAGCCGGTCGAGCCCCCCGGCCCCGAGCACCTCGTCGGCCGAGGCGATGTACGAGGGAACCGTTGCCCACTCGTCTGCCATCGGCTCGTCGACCTCGACGTGGAACTGCACGCCGTAGGCGACGTCGCCGATTCGGAAGGCCTGGTTGGGGTACGCCGGCGATGTCGCGAGCAGGGTTGCGCCCTCCGGTAGTTCGAATGTGTCCTGATGCCACTGGAGCGTCGGGCGCGGCCAGGCGAGACCGGCGAAGACGGGATCCACGAGCGCTTCGGGCGTTGCGTGGACAGGGAGGATGCCGACCTCGGGCAGCGGCCCTCGCACGACCTTCGCGCCGAGGGAGGAGGCGAGGAGTTGCACACCGAGGCAGGAGCCCCAGAACGGCATCCCGCCGCGCACGGCCCCGGCGATCAACGCCTTCTCTGCGACGAGCCACGGATGCTCTTCCTCGTCGTTGACGCTCATCGGCCCACCCATTGCGACGACGGCATCGAACCCGGCGAGGCTCGACGGGAGGGGCTCGCCCTCGTCGAGCTCGACACGGTGCAGCGTGGCGCCGCGTTCATCGAGGACGTCCTCGAAGACTCCGGGCGGCTCGCACGCAATGTGCTGGAGAACGAGGACGTTCACGAGGGCTCGACGATACCGGAGGGGGATGGTTCGGTGACGCTGCCGGCGGAGAGCTCGACCTCGAGCTCGTCGAGCGCCGACCGGAGCAGTGCGATGCGCTCGACGACGGGTGCGGACGCGTCCAGATCCACGACCGGTCCCGCACGTTCGGGGTGCTCGTCCAGCACGGACTTGCGTCTCTCGGACTCGCGCGCCTCTTCCATCGAGTTGAGCACGATCCCGATCAGCACGTTGAGCACGATGAATGCCGCGATCAGGATGAAGCTGACGAAGTAGATCCACGACCACGGGTGGACGTCCATGCCCTCGTACATGTAGTTCGGAAAGTTCTCGAGCGTCAGCATCACGAACAGCGTCAGCATCGCGCGGCCGATGTTGCCCCAGTGCTCCGGGATCGCGTCGGCGAACATCAACCAGCCGATCATCCCGTAGACGAAGAGAAGCGCCGCGGTAATCCCTGCCACCGAGAGGAGGGGTGGAACGGAGCGCCAAACGCCAAGAAGCAGGACGCGGAGGTCGGGCAGCAGGCGCACGACACGCATGAGTCGGGCGAGTCGTGCCATTCGCAGCAACGTCGCGTTCTCGCGGACGCCGGGAATGAAGACGGACCCGATGATGATGAAGTCGAAGATGTTCCAGCCGCTCGAGAAGAAGTTCCAAGGCCGGATTCCGTACGAGAGGATTCGCAGGAGAAGCTCGATGACGAAGATCACGAAGCAGAGATCGCTGATGTGGTGAAGCGTCGAGCCGTAGCGCTCGTCGAGCGTCTCGTAGGTGCCGAGCGCGAGAACGAGGGCGTTGACGAGAATCACGCCGACGATGAACGCCGTGAAGCCCGAGGAGTCGACGAAGCCGGCGAGCCGGTTTCGGGGGATCACCGTCACCGCCATATGAATACCGATTCGCGCAGGTCACAAGCAGGGACATCGCCGCGCCGGCGGTGCTCCCTCCGTTGAGGGATTCAGCGCGGGCGGGCCTCAGCGACCGCCCCGGCGGTCTATGCTGTGGCTTGTTCTCACGACTGGAGGTCCCCGTGCGCCGTCTTGTGTTCATCGCAGCGATTGCAGTTACGACGCTCGTCGCCTCCGGTTCAGCGTCCGCCCGCTCGCAGGTCAGCTGCAGCTCGACTGTGACG
>JBKJVI010000107.1:0-16962 GCA_046590225.1 Gaiella sp.
GAACGCCTGAGGGAAGTTGCCGAGCTGGCGGCCGGCCACGGGGTCGTACTCTTCGGCGAGGAGGCCGACGTCGTTGCGGATGCCGAGCAGCCGCTCGAACAGCTCGCGCGCCTCGGCGAGCTTGCCCTGACTGGCTAGAACCTCGGCGAGCCAGAACGAGCATGCGAGGAACACGCCTTCGCCGGGTGGTAGCCCGTCCACGCCGCCGACCGCGCGCGGAGCGTAGCGGAGGACGAGCCCGTTGACGGTGAGCTCTCGTCGTATCGCCTCGACCGTGGAGACGAATCGCTCGTCGGTCGCCGGAAGGAACCCGACGAGCGGCATCAGGAGGACGCTCGCGTCGAGCTCGTCCGAGCCGTAGAACTGCGCGTAAGACTGCTTCTGCTCGCTCCAGGCGCGCGTCAACACCTCTGCCTCGATCTCGTCCCTGAGCTCGCGCCACCGCCCGACCGGGCCTTCGCGCCCGAACTCTTCGTGGGCGCGAACCGCTCGATCGAACGCGACCCAGGCCATCACCTTGGAATGGGTGAAGTGCCGATTCGGACCGCGCACCTCCCAGATGCCGGCGTCCTCGCGCCGCCAGCCGTCCTCCAGCCACTCCAGCAGCTTCCCAGTCAGCGACCAGATGTTGTCGTCCGGCGGCGCCCCGTGTCGCCGGGTCTGGTAGAGCGCGTCGATGACCTCGCCGTAGACGTCCAGCTGGATCTGCTCGGAGGCTGCGTTACCGACCCGTACGGGTCGCGACTGCTCGAACCCTGGAAGCCAGTCGAGCACACGCTCGTCAAGACGTCGCTCGCCCGCGATCCCGTACATGATCTGGACGTCGGCCGGGTCGCCCGCGACGGCCCGCAGGAGCCACTGTCGCCAGGCAATCGCCTCGTCGCTGTAACCGGCGTTGAGCATCGCCAAGAGCGTCAGCGTGGCATCTCGGAGCCAGCAGTACCGGTAGTCCCAGTTCCGGACACCCCCAATCCATTCGGGCAACGATGTCGTCGGCGCGGCGACGATCCCGCCCGTCGGCGCGTACGTGAGCGCCTTCAGCAGCAGCAGCGACTGGTGGATTTCCTCGTGGTAGTCGCCCTCGTGGCCGCAGCGGCCGGCCCAATCGTGCCAGTAGTCCTCCGTCTCGGAGAGGGCCAGTTCGGGGTCGATCTCGTCGGGCAGCTCCTGATGCGACGGGAACCACGTGAGCACGAACGGGATACGCTCGCCCGGCCCGAGCACGAACTCAGAGACTGTAGTCATCTCCTCGCCGTGGATCTCGACCGGGCTGCGGAGACACAGACCGTCAGGGCCGGCGATCGCAACCCGGGCGTGATCGACCCGGCGCACCCATGGGACGATCTTGCCGAAGTCGAACCGGATCACGAGCTCCGACCGCATGCGGACGTTTCCGTCGAGGCCCTCCACGATCCTGACGATGTCGGGGGCCGTCCCGCGCGGTGGCATGAACTCGATCGCACGTACCCTGCCCTCGTCCGTCTCGTAGACCGACTCGAGGATCAAAGTGTCGTGCCGGTACCGCCGCGTCGACCTGCGCACGGCCGCGGCTGGTGCGAGGAGCCAGCGCCCATGATCCGGCTCGCCAAGGAGGGCCGCGAAGCAGGCGCCCGAGTCGAACCGTGGGAAGCAGCACCAGTCGATCGATCCCGTCCGGTTGACGAGTGCCGCCGTTTGCAGGTCACCGATCAACGCGTAGTCCTCGATTCGGGACATACCCCGCATCGCCGCCATGGCTAGGCGACTCGGCGGATGCGGTAGGTGCTCACGCCGGCATCGTTCCTCGATCCCCTACCGCCGTAGGTGGACGCCCAACTCCGTGAGGAACGACTACGCAGTTAGCGATCACGACGAACCAGCTTCGTACCGTCACGGAGGCCTTTCTTCGACAGAGGGCAGGTCGGATAGACCGAAACACGATCGCGACGACGAACTCAACACGTCGAGTATCGCACCGCCCGGGTACCCGCGCGCCCTTGCGACGACGCGCCGCACGGTAAGGCGACGTGAACACGTACTGACGTGTGGCCAGGGCCGCCTTCGGGTCGCGCCCGCTGGGCGCCGCTGAGTGAGCGGCCGTTAGCGGTTCGGTGCGCCGGCGGCGAAGTTACGGTCGAGGAGATCGTCGGCAACCCGCATGCCGGGCACCGAATCGTCGTCGCACGCCACTTCTTTGTGATCCGGCCTCAGCGTCGGATGAAGCTGATGTGCCCCGTCGTTTCCAGCACTGCCCATTTGGCGTCCGAGAGGTGTTCGATCCCTTGGGAGCGGGCCTCCTTCTCGACGTCCTCGATCGTGAGGCGCTCTCGCGCGAGGTTGCGCTCGATGACTTTGCCATCTTGAACGACGATGATCGGCTCTCCGTCCAGGATCGGTCGCAGCCTTTTGAACCGGAACGAGAGGTACGACGTCAGGACAGATAGAAGCGAGAATGTGGCGACGGCAAGCAGAGAGCCGGTGACGGAGAGATCAGATTGGATCGCGCCTTGCGTGATCAAGTCACCTAGGACGACGAGCAAGATGAGATCGAACGGCTGCAGCTGTGATAGCTCTCGTCGGCCGATCGCGCGCATAACGACGTAGAGGAAGATGAAGATGACAGCGCAGCGAAGAACGATATCCACGGCTGTTAGGGAAAGACGGTCAGGGAGCGGTCGATTCGGAGAAGCGGCTGCTCTCCGTCGGAGAGGGCGACCCCCTGCGAGCGGCGCTTCAGGAACTGTGCCGGGTTGACCTGGAACTGCACATACGCAACCACGGCTTGGCCGGGCTGAATCGCTCCGAAGTCGAGCGCCAGCCGGCCGTCGCGGCTCGCCTCACCGATCGGCGAGGGTTCGATGGTGTTGATCGAAAGCTCCTCCTGCCACCCTGGATCCAACACGAGTGTGGCGTGCTTGATCAGCGTCCGCGCTTCTATGCGGAACCGGCCCTGAAAGAACAAGCCTCCTCGAACCCTGGTGGGCGCCGTCACCTCGAGGCCAGCGACGCGGCTCTCCGCACGGTCCCGCGCTGGCTTTTCACCAAAGGCATTGGCGAGCCCAAGGCCAGTCAAGCCGGTCAGGGCAAACAGCACGCTGTATCGGAAAACCGCGCGAGGTCGCGACGCGTAGTCGCGGTGGTCATCCTCCCGAAGACCGTCGGGCAGATCGTCCATAGTGTTCAGTTCGACCTTCCAGCTGATAGTCCCTACCTACGTCTATCCACGGCGCGCACGCTCCCTTGGGTCGATTTGGTACGAGCTCGCTGTGCCCCGATGCTCGTTCTCGGCGGAGTACTGTTGTTGTAGGGGCGCTGCTCGCTGGCGTATCCGGCTTCGGCCTCGGGATCGTGGCCGTTCCGCTGGTCCTGCTGGCTGCGTTTCCGCTGCCTTTCGTGGTCACCGCAGTCCGGCTGATCGCGCTCGCGACGCGCGTCTCCGTGACGTGGCGGCTTCGCCAATCAAACATTAATCACCGGCACGCCGCCGTGCTGACCATCACGGCCGTACCCGGCCTCTTCGTCGGAGCGTTGTTTCTACGACTGCCGACCGCGATGGCCTTCGGATCATCGTGGGCACGGGTGTTGCTCTGGCGCGGTCGATGCACGCCGCTGCTGGGTTCGCGGCGGCATCCTCGGAACCTCAACCTCGCTTACAGGCGTTCCCCCAGCGCTCCTGCTCACCCGTCGCGGCATCCCCACGCAACGTTCCTTGCCGACCTAGGCACCTACTTCGTGGTCACGCCGACAATCGGGCTGGGCGTTCTTTCCTCATCGGCAAGTTCAGCCAGGACGGCGCGAAGCATTCCTCTGGTGGCTACCGGGAGTTGGCGTGGCCAACCTCGTGGAACCTCAATGGCACTCCAACTCCCACAGACGACGGTCCGCTCCCTCTTCCTCATGCTCGCGTTCGTCGCGGGCCTCGGCGTTCGATGCTGCCGATCTCAGAGACCGAATCGGTAGAGGTGGACGTCGTGTGGCCCAAACCAGTCGCGGAAACTGCCGCCGGCAACGCTCACGGAGCGGAACAGCTGGCTCCCGGCGCCGATCGGGGGCGGCAGAGGATCCTGCACGTACTCGAACAGGACCTGGCCGCCGGTCACCGGAGACCCGTCCAGCTTCCCGGGCAGGCCCGTGAAGCCGACGCGGGACGTCGTGGCGCCGCGCCGCGCGGCGATCAGATAGAGGAAGCGTCCATCGCGCCGGCTCACCAGGTCGATGTCTTTCGCTGTCGTCTCGATAGGAGGCCCATCCGCTGCAACGAGTGCGGGGGCGACCGCGGTCGAGGAAAGCTCCTCGATCAACGGTCGCAGAGCGATCTCCCAGAACGTCCAGTTCCAGCCCGTGCGCGCGTCGACGGGGCGAGCCGTCTGTGTGAGGTGGCCACCGAAGAACATCAGCCCTCTGGCGCCGCATACGATCGCCTGGTAGGCCATGAACCGCAGCTCATGGAGGGTGGGAAAGCGGGGAACGACGTTCGGCTTCTTGACGGACGGCACGGTGCCGCTCCAGGCGATCTGCAGCGTCGTCCACACTGGCTTTCCGCCGGCCGCCCGCACCATCTTCCGGGTCACGTCACCGACGACGCTGATGTCACGGTTCGCGAGATCGGAATGCTCGCCGGGCGGGTATGCGATCGGGAAGATGTCGGCACCCGTGATGTCAAAGGCGGGGCGATAAGGCGTCAACTGCGCCACTGTGCTGCGAGGCGCCTGGATCATCACGAGCGGATGGTCGGGGTCAATCGCCTTCAACCTGCGGGCTGCGCGAACCAGGCCGTCCGGGCGGATCCAGCTGGCACCGCGAAACGGATTCCGGGGCTCGTCGACACCCTTGTACGCACCAAGCCCAGGGTGATCCTTGAGCGAAGCCGCGATCGTCGAGAGCATCTGCTCTCGCGCGGAGGCCTGCTGGCCCGCCGCCCGCGGCGCCAGGTCGGGGATGTCTCCGAGGTACAGCCAGCAGAGGAGGCCGTGTGCGGCGGCCGCATCGAGCTTCGCCCGCTCAGAAGCGAGTTGTGCGTCGAGCCTCCCGGCGCTCCAATCGCCGCGCCCGGTGCGGATGAAGCTCGCCCCCGCCGAAGAGACCTCCCCGAACCCATCCTCACCAGCCGGCGTCAGACCCTCCAGGGGCGGCGGATTCGACAACCCGAGCGGGAAGACCTTCTCGCCACCGATCCGGAGGACGCCGGTGGGAACGTCTACCGTGACGCGACTCACCTTCACAGAGTCGCACATCCTCGCTGCCCACGCTCACAGAGGGCGCCAAACGGCGCGGCAAGCCGTGGCGGACGACGTCTGAGAGCCCGGATGCGTATCGGCGGGCCGACCTCGTCGAGCGGAACTCAGCGCGTCCCGGCCAGACGAGCTTTGGTGCGTCGACTTCACCTACCTGCGCTGTCGGGAAGGCATCGTCTTCTTCGCGTTCGTGATCGACGTTTACAGCCGCGCGATCGTCGGCTGGCAGTTCGCTGCTCACATGCGCACCGATCTCGTCCTCGACGCAGTGCGGATGGCGCTCGCCCAACGCGGTCCGGGCGCCGACGTCGACCTCGTCCACCACAGCGACGCCGGCGCCTGTGAAAGCAGCCTTCGTTTCGTTCGTTTGTTTGACGACCGCGCGCCGGGGGGTAAGACTTTTTCGCGCTTGACTGGAGGTCGGGTGGTGGTTCCTTGTGTCGGGTGCGTGCTTCAGGCCTCGGCGGTTGCGTCGGATCCCGGAGGCGACTTGGCCGTAGTGTCGCCTCTGGGATGGCCTGCTCGAATTAAGCAGTCGATGAACCACTTCCGCCCGGGCGACCTCTACCAGGTACGCGACTCAGCGTTAGAGAGTGCGCCACAACGGCTAGCGCGATCCGGGAGGCGGGGAATTTCGGTCATCTGGCGTGGAAAGTTTGGTTATCTGCCGAGGGTGGCAGAACACGTTGGACTGGTAATCGCACCGGTAATCGACGGAAGGCAGGGTTCGATGTCCACCGCAACGGACAACCCGGGGACAGTGGGAGTCGTCGACCAGGCGAAGTCAGAGCTTAGTGACGTCGCTTCGACCGTCCAGGGGGGCGGCAGCCTCACGGCGGCGATCGCGCTCGCCGAACACGGCGCCCCAACATCCGAACAGGTGGCCGCAAAGCGATTGCGGCAGCGATGCGGCGCGTCGGAGAGGAGCTCGGCAACACAGCCGCGGTGGCACGAGCGTCGTACGTCAGCCCAGCCGTCCTCGAGCAGTATCGAGAAGGCCGAACGCTCTCAGACTTTCGGCAGCCGGCTATCCGAAGGCTTTCTGCTCGGACGAAAACACTCGAACCAGAAGAGGCAGCGCTGCTGACGCTCCTGAGATCCAGGCGTATCAGACGATCCAACGCCCACTAGCCAGGAGGCGGACGCAGGCCGCGGCGGTCTTCCAGGAGAGCGTCCTCCGGGGTCGGCTGCTGAGGCAAGCGCGACCGCTTCGAGGGTGCCTGGCAGGGTTTGACCTCTTCGGGACGCACTGGCGCAGCAACCCTCTCGTTGCCTTCCAACGCGCTCGAGTTCGAGACTCCGCGGTCCTGTCCGGTGCGTTGCAGCGGTTCCGAAGGAGCTTGCATCAATCAGACACGAGCTGCGGCCATGGCTCGAAGCCAGGGGTGTCGACCAGGAGTCCGTTTTCGACCTGTTGCTGGCGGTGGGCGAAGCGCATTCAAACGCCATCGAGCACGCCTACCCGGACGGCAACGGTGAGATCGAGATCCAAGTGTCGCTGACTCGCGGGAGCGGGTGCGATCCGACGATCGAGGCCTCCGTGAGGGATTGGGGACGCTGGAAGTCACGGACACAGCCCGGCGATCGAGGTCGGGGTATAAAAATCATCGGAGGGCTCGTCGATTCGCTCCACGTCGATCGTCATGACAGTGGCACCTGTATCCGATTCAGGCGAGGCCGACTAGGCATCTCACGATGACTCGCCCACTCGCATCTGTCGAGGTCGAGTCGACGGACTCCTTCACGTTGATCACGATAACCGGCGAAGTCGACCTCTCGAACCGCGCAGCCGTGGAAATGTCTCTCTTGCAGACCGATTGTCCCGCCATCGGCCTCCTCGATCTCTCTCAGTTGGACTACGCCGACAGCTCGGGCGTAGCCGCATTCCTCTCATTCATCAGGGCGTTAGACGCAGCCGGCAGAGACCTATATGTCGTCGCTCCTCCGCGGTCTGCTGCGGCGACGATCTTCAAAATCGCACCCCTGCCCGGAGTGAGCATTAGCGAACACGCTAGCAAGCCGTAGACCTGATCGAAAACCAGCCTCGCGGTGCATGACAGCCCCGCTGCGGCCACAAATCCTTTCCACCACGCAGAGCCTGCACATCAAACACCGCCGACCCCGCCACGCTCGATGCTAGATCTGCCCCGTTTCAGGGCGCCAAATTTTGTTCGGCCGTGAAAGCGCGACAGCGATGTAGAGACAATTGTCCAGTGAAATGCGCTACGCGTTCACTGAGGTACCACTCTAGGGTCGACCATCGTGTCCCCCGAGGCACGGTGCCGCCTGGGAGAGGAGGCAGGCACGATTTTCGAGGTTTTCAATCTGCCATCGTGTCCAGCTAGACGGGGCGGATGAGGACGTTTAGCGATCGTCAGGAGCACCGAGACCGCGAGCGACATCAGCAGACAGCCGGGCGAGCAGCCGTAGAGCTTACGGCGCGCTGTGCCGAGTGGCGCCGGATGAGAGGGCATCACTTCAGGCTGCTCGTCTTGTTTCGCGAGCTTGAAGCAGGTCGCCGTCGGCTCTCATGATCAACCGACTGAGGCTCTCTCCCGGCTCGGCTTCGGCGACGCCGAAGGAGATTGAGTGCTCGCGATCTATGAGGTTGAGCACTGTTGCGATCTCGTCGAATCGAGCGCGAGCGTCGGCCCCGGACGTATTCGGTATGCCGCAGACGAACTCGTCGCCGCCGTAGCGCACCGCGACATCGTAGGGTCGCAGGTGGGCGCGCACGACGTACCCGATCAGCCCGAGGAGTTCGTCGCCTGCTTGATGTCCGTGCTGGTCGTTGATTTGCTTCAGCTTGTCAACGTCGACGAAAACGAGGACGAGACGAGTTTCCTCCCGGTGTGCGCGGACGAGTGTCTTTTCGAGTTCGTCGAGGCCGAAGCGTCGGCTCCACGCACCTGTCAGTTCGTCAGTTGCCGCCAGTTCTAGCATCGCCGCTGCTTCGTCTCTGAGGCGTACTGCCTCTGCGCGATCACGCGCTGCAGCGGCCCTGTCTTCGGCCGCTGCGGTCCGGAAGGCACCCAGATCGGCGGCCTTCACGCTCGGTTGTCCACGCTGAAAATTCTCACGACTTGAGCTGAAAATTCTCACGACTTGATAGGTGTTCCCCGCTGAGGGGCCACACAAACGACGGCGAGTCCGCCGCCCGGATCGGCCGTGAGTCATCCTGCATCCCGCTGGATGGGCATTGCTGCTCCCGTTCGGAAACGGCCGGACATGATACGCCGAGCGCGAGCGTTGGTTTGAGCCTCCCATCCCGTCTCAGAAGCGGTGTTCCGATTTCAGAGTGTCGAAACCATCGCCCCTAACGACAACGAGGCCGTCACGTCACGCCTGGCGCACGTCCCGGCGCCAACGCAAGTTCGCGGAGGGGGTAGAGATCGAGCACCCGGTCGAGAAGCGTCAGCTCGAACATTGGTCGTACGTGAGGGTCGGTCACGACGATCCGCAGGTCGATGCCCCGGGGCCTGGTTGCACGGGTAGCCCCCAGCAGGACTCCCAACATCATCGAGTCGATGAAGGTCACACCGGACATGTCCACGACGATGGCCTGCGCTCGTGAAGCGATGGCATCCGACAAGGCGTCACGGAGAATCGGAGCTGTGTGGAGGTCAGCCTCTCCACGAACAGTGATCACCATCACGCCGTCGCCCTCGATCGATTCGACATCGAGTAGGTAGGCGTCGCGGGGGCCGTACGAACAATGCATCGTTGATCGATACCCCACCGCCGCGAGGTTCAAACCGCCTCTTTCGTGCGATCCAGCCCCCCGGCGCTCCAGCACAACGGCCGTCCCGTGCTCGGCGCGCTCACTTCACTGGCTTGCCCGGGGAGCTGAACGATCTCCGGTGACCGGCGGCCAGGTCCGGTTCGAGTATGTGCAGGATCCGCTGCCGCCCCCGACTTCCGCGATGGATTTGGGCCTCACGAGGTCCGCGTCTACCGCTTCGGGCTTCGAGGTCGGCGGCATCGAATGCTGCGCGGCATACTCCGATTAATCGACGAGGGAGGCAGAGATGGCGTTCGCGTTCATCACGGAGTTTCCGATCCAGGGCGACGATCGGACGACGACCAACTACGACGCGGTCGACGACCGACTCACAAACGAGGAAGCACCGGCGGGACTGATCCTGCACTACGCCGGATTCGACGTAGATGCCGGCGTCTTTCGCGTCGTGAACGTCTGGGACACACAGGCGCAAGGCCAAACCTACCTCGACGACAAGGTGATGCCCGCCGTCCGCGAGGTCATCGGCGAAAACGTGGGGGTACCACCGAGCCGCCAAGGCTCGTACGAGCTCCACCACGTTGCCAAGCCGTAGGTCTCGCCGCGACGGGTGTCAGCCACCGATGCCGGAACGCGGGACCCGACTCACGGAGGCCCCGGGCACGAGTCCTGGGCTCGTTCGCGATCAGGATCCTGAGGTGCTGCCGCGCTTCGGGATCTCCGCTCGGACGCCTGGTCGCGATATCCGTCCTGCCTGCGCTCGGTTGTGCGTTTGGGTGTGGATGCGTTGGGGTAGGGCTAGTCGGCGGTATCGCAAAACGATTTGTGCCGTTCGATCGTGACGCCGGGGCGCAAATCGTGCGGCCCGGCGCAACTCTCCTCCCACACACACCGGGTGGATAGGTGATGGCCGACTCGAAGCAGCGTGTTCGGCGGGAAGCTATTCGGACGAGCGTGAAGGGAGACGATGATCACGACCGCACCATTGGTTCTGTGAGTCGCCCGATGCCCCGCGGGGTCGAACCGCTCAGGCCACGCCAGCGAACCCACTCCTGAGTCTTCGGTTTCGCGCACGGGCCGAGTTGAAGCCATCGGCGGTGAGTCGCCTTCCATCCTGGGGGCGAACGAGCACTGCCGACAACCTAAGAGGAGCTAGCCAGATATGTTCGAGAACTGGAGTTTGGCAGAGGTCGACACCGACGGTGCGATCCAGGAGACAGGAGCGATCGATCCCGACACCCGCTCGGCGTTCCTTCGTAAGGCCGGCATCGGTGTCGGCGCACTCGTCGGCGGCAGCGCCCTCTTTGGCGCCGTGCCGAAGTTCGCCTCGGCCGGCGTCACCTCGAGCGACGTCGCAGCAAGCGACGTCGCGATCCTCAACTACGCGTTGACGCTCGAGTACCTCGAGGCGGCGTTCTACAACGAGGCCGTCGCGAAGGGCAAGTTCACAGGCAAGGTCGGCAAGTTCGCCCGCGTCGTTGCCGCGCACGAGAACGCACACGTCGCGTTCCTCAAATCGGCCCTCGGTAGCGCCGCGGTCAAGAAGCCCACCTTCGACTTCAAAGGCACGACGACCAACCGGGCGAAGTTCATGGCCACAGCCCAGGTGCTCGAAGACACCGGTGTTGCCGCCTACCTAGGCCAGGTCGGCCGAATCAAGTCGAAGAAGATCCTCGGAGCGGCTGGGTCGATCCTACCGATCGAAGCACGCCACGCCGGCTGGATCCGCGACCTCAACGGCGTCTCCGGCGCCCCAACAGCGTTCGAAGGCGCCAAGTCGATGTCCCAGGTCCTCGCCGCAGTCAAGGGCACAGGCTTCATCGTCTCCTAATTGAACGAGCATCCCGGAGGCGACCCCACACGCTGGGGTCGCCTCCGGGATCGGCGTAACCCCGCCGCGTACGCACCCGACGTACGGAATCGTCCGCTCGGGTCAAGGAACCGCGACCCGGTCGTCGTGCCCGGGCTCATGCGATCACTGAACCACCTACGAATTGGAGAGATCAGGTTATGCCATTCGGAATAGGTATTTGGGAAATGCTGATTTTGCTGCTCGTGCTGTTGCTCGTCTTCGGGCCGAAGCGCCTGCCGGAGATGGGCCGCCAGCTGGGCAGAGGAATGCGCGAGTTCAAGGAGACGATCTCGGGGGAAAAGGACGATCACGACGACACAGAGACTCCTGAACCTTTGGCGGTGAGCGTGGCGCCGACCGCCGATCAGGCCGACGCCGTGCCTGTCGTTCTGCGGCCGGCTGAGCGGGCCGAAGCGCTGGTCGCGCTCTCGTCCGTCGACGAGCCGAAGCTGAGCGCGTAGAGCGACTGATGCTGCGAAGACTCGTGCCGCGGCGTCTCCTGCACGACGAGGAGGCGCCGCTCGTCGATCACCTGGGCGAGTTACGCCACCGCATCTTTGTGTCGCTGTTCGCGTTCGTCCCGCTGTCACTGCTGAAGGAACGACGCTGGCAGACCGCGACGCTGACGACAGCCATTGATCCGGCTTGACGGGCGAAGCGGATCGCCGCCGACGCAGCCGCACGCACGCTGCGCGGATGTGTTTGCCATGTGGTCGGTCGGGGTAGTCCCTGCCGATGCGGCCAACAGAGAAGGTCACTGTGGCAGGCCGCGTGGACGAGGGGAATCCTGATGGGAAATCTGTTGGAGCTCGGAAGCGCGTTCTCGGGTGGGGGCACCCGGAGGACGTTTCTCCGCAAGGCTGCGGTCGGCGGTGGTGTGGTGCTCGGCGCCGGCGTGCTGGCGGGATCGGCAGGAGCGGGTCACAATGACGCTGTTCCGGACGTCGACGTTCTGAATTTTGCGTTGACGCTCGAGTATCTCGAGGCATCGTTCTATGTCGCGGCGCTCGGAGGCGCCGGCACGACCGGCGTTCCCGGTAGCTCGGGTGTGTTCGGTCGAGGTCAGATCGCAGGTTCGAAGGTGTTCGCCGGTTTCGGCGGGCAGATCCGGAGCACCGGGTACGAGTATCTGACGACGATCCGCGATCACGAGGTTGAGCACGTCAACTTCCTCGTGGGCGCTCTCGGTGCGGCCGCTGTGCCGGCGTGCACGTTCAACTTCTCGTCTGCGCTCGGGAGCGTCGAGACGTTCGTCGCGACCGCACAAGTGCTAGAGAACACGGGTGTGATGGCCTACGACGGCGCCATCCGCTACGTCGACGAGGGAGACTATCTGCAGGCAGGAGCACAGATCGCCACCGTCGAGGCGCGTCATGCTGCCTACCTGAACCTGCTCAACCGAACCTCGCCGTTCCCGGATGCCTTCGACATGGGGAAGCTGCCGTCCCAGATCATCACCGCGGTGGTGGGCACCGGCTTCATCGTCACCTGTCCACTCGAGGTCACCGCGCTGTTTGGTCGACTTCCGTAGCCCAACGCGCAGTTCCCACAAGGTGGAACTCGAGAACACCCAGCCGGCCGCCCCGAATAGGGCGGCCGGTTTGGGGTCGAGCGAAGTGAGGAAGGATCGGGGAGGGTGACCGCGTTAATCGCCGATTATGCGTTGCTTGGGGACGGCCACTCGGCTGCGCTTGTCAGCGTCGGTGGTTCGATCGACTGGTGGTGTGCGCCGCGTTTCGACTCGCGCAGCGCGTTTGCGCGGATACTCGATCCGTCTGCTGGTCACTGGTCGATTCGCCCGTCCGGTGACTTCGAGGTGGAGCGGGAATATGTGTCCGGGACGATGGTTATGAAGACGACTTTTCGGACGGTGTCGGGCGTCGCGGTGTTGACCGATGCGCTGGCGCTCGAGCCAGGCGCACGTGGGCATGAGGTGGGGCTCCGTTCTCCTCATTCGCTTATCCGCGTGATCGAGGTGATCGACGGCGACGTCGCTGTGGAGATCGAGTTGGTGCCGCGGCTCGAGTACGGCCTCGTCGTACCGCGGCTCGTTGAGGTCGACGGCGGCCTGCGCACGGTGGGCGGCCCCGATGCGCTCAGGCTCACGAGCGATTTTGCGCTCGTGGTGGACGGTGCAGCCGCTCGTGCTGAGGTGCTCGTCGAGCAGGGGGACGCTGTTCGCTTCGTTCTTCAGCACTGCTCCGGGATCGACCCGTCGTTCCCGCCGGCGCTCGACGGGAAGCGTGCGCTCGAGGACACGATTGAAGCGTGGCGGTCATGGGCGGAGCTTCACGAGTCCTACGAGGGCGCCTACTGCGCCGAGGTGCGTCGGAGTGGCATCCTCTTGCGCGCGCTCACCTACGTCCCTAGCGGCGCGGTCGTCGCGGCGCCAACGACGTCGCTGCCCGAGGTGCTCGGTGGGAAGCTGAACTGGGATTACCGTTACGTCTGGCTCCGCGATGCGAGCCTGACCCTGAACGCGCTCTGGGTCGCAGCCTGCCCTGACGAAGCAGCGCACTACTTCGACTGGATGGCGCGCGCCGCCGGCGGGTACGGCGATGGGCATGTGCAGATCATGTTCGGGGTCGAGGGCGAGCGCGACCTCAGCGAGCGCGAGCTGGGGCACCTCGCTGGTCATCGCGGAAGCGCCCCGGTGCGTGTGGGCAACGACGCCTGGAAACAGACTCAGCTCGACGTCTACGGCGAGGTGATGGAGGCCGCATGGCGTCTCCGCGACCAGCTCCACGAGCCGCCACGCGAAACTGCCAGGTTCCTGTGTGATCTCGCGAACACGGCCGCTGAGCGGTGGCGTGAAACCGACGCCGGGATCTGGGAAGGGCGCGAGGGAGAGCGCCACTATCTGAGCTCGAAGCTGATGTGCTGGGTCGCCCTCGACCGAGCTCTCAAGCTGGCCGACCGACTCGGCGATGGGGCACGACCGGAACTGTGGGCCACAGAGCGCGACGCAGTTCGGACCGAGATCCAGGAGCAGGGCTGGAACGAGACCGTCGGCGCGTACACGGGAGCGTTTGGTTCCGACCAGCTCGACGCGAGCGCGCTTCTTCTGTCACTGATGGAGTTCGCGCCCGCAGACGATGAGCGGCTTCGTCGCACGGTCGACGCGATCGAGCGCGAACTCGCCGACGGTGGTCTCGTCCGCCGCTGGACGGACGCGGAGGACGGCGCCTTCTTCATCTGTTCCTTCTGGCTCGCGAGCGCGCTCGCACGCGCCGACGAGATCGAGCGGGCACGCGCCGTCTTCGACGCGTCACTCGCTCACGCAAACGATGTCGGGCTGCTCTCCGAGGAGCTCGATCTCGAACGGTGGGAGCTGATCGGGAACTTTCCGCAGACGTTCTCGCACGTCGGCCTGATCAACGCCGCGTGGAGCATCCAACAGGCAGAGCAACGACGGGAGGGGACACAAGATGGGCAGGCTCGCTGAGCTGAGCGCAGTGGTCACCGGGTCCGACTCGGGGATAGGTCAGGCGACAGCGATCGAGTTCGCGCGCGAAGGCGCGGACGTTGTCGTCAACTACCGCAACGACGCCTCGGGTGCGGCAGTCACGAAGGCACAAATCGAGGCGGCTGGTCGGCGGGCGATCGTGGTGCAAGCAGACGTAGGAGACGAGGACGCCGTCGCGCGTCTGTTCGCCTCGGCACTCGAGGCGTTCGGCCCGACCGACATCCTCGTCAACAACGCCGGCGTTGACGCGTCCGGCACGTACGTCGCGGACATCGAGCTCGCAGACTTCGAAGCGTCGCTGCGCACGAATCTCTACGGCCCCCTGCTCTGCTGCAAACACTATATTCGGCAGCGGCTCGCTGCAGGTGGCGCCGGCAAGATCGTCAACGTCACCTCGATCCACGAAGAAGTGCCTAACGCAGGGGGTGCCGACTACGACTGCGCCAAGGCCGCCGTGCGGAGCCTGACCCGCACGCTCGCGCTCGAGCTGGCCGAGCACGGAATCAACGTCAACAACCTCGCGCCGGGGATGGTGCTGACGCCCTTCAACCAAGAGTCGATCGACGACGCCAAAGTACGCGACGAGCAGACCGCGAGCATCCCCCTGAAACGGGCCGCGATGCCGGCCGAGATCGCGAGACTCGCCGTCTTCCTCGCCTCGAGCGACGCCGACTACGTCACAGGCTCGAGCTACGTGATGGACGGCGGCCTGATGCGCAACCTCGGACAGGGAGCGTGAGGAACAGAAGGGAGCTTCGGATGATGGGAGACACGAGGCGGTCCGGCGGGCGAAGCTGTCGTGCGTCGGCTCGATGGCCAGGGTCTACGCGTTGCTCTGGTAGAGCGCGAGCTCATGGTGGGGAGTGTGCCTACTGGGCCTGCGTGCCGAGTAAGACGATGCTTCGCAGACCCGAGGTGCAGGCCGCAGCGCAGCGCGTCCCTGGCCTGTCCGAACCGAAACTGGGATGGCCGGAGACCTGCATCCGTGTCTCTTCGTTGCCTTCCTACAACGGCGTCCAGGGGTAGAGCGGGCAGGTGCGCGAATGTCGGACATGAAGTGCACCGTTCGAATATGGAGGAGTTCCTGCTCCACGGTCTGCGTTTCCTCGCTCCTGTCAAGCTCGGAGGCGTGGTGTCTGGCGTTCCGGCTGCCTGGGCGGCGCTCCCGGTGTCGCGAGTCATTTGCGAGTCCGGCGATCTACCTCCTGTCTGGCCGGCGGCAGCCGGGCGTGTGCGCGGTCAGGCGCTGCCGCCGCTGCACAGGGCGGCGGTGAGCGCCGCCGAGGAAATGCCGCAGCTCGGGGAACTGCTGGCGATCGTCGACAGTCTCCGTGCCGGCGACGTCCGCGTCCGCTCCGTCGCCGCGGACATGCTGACGCAGCTTGTGCGCGCGCAACCCGTTCACGGATGACACCGCGAAGATGAGCGAGGGAATGCTCGAGCTGGCCGCTGAGCGGAGGCGGCGCCGCCGGTGCGAGCATTCGACGACGTCGACGTCATTTGCGACACCACCACGTACAGCGAATACCAGGCACTCGTCCGTCGCGCCACCACTTGTGATCGCGACGAAGCTCGCCGCCTGGCGCGGCCGGGCCCGCGGCGACATCTGGCGAAGCCTCGACGCGCACGACATCGTCGTCCTCGTCAACGGTCGCGCCGAACTGGCTGACGAACTTGCCGCGCAGGCTGCAACGAACTGAAAGAGGCTGCGAGGTGAAGGAGTGAGCGTACGCACATACGTACGTCCATCAATTCAGAAATGACAACGGAAAAGGCTTTTTTCAGGCTATTTGCGATGCGCCCGGGAGGATTCGAACCTCCGACCCGCGGATTAGAAGTCCGCCGCTTTGTTTACGAAAACGCCGGTTCAGCCTCCTGTTTAAGCCGATTCAGAGCTGATGCTCCGCGATTTTGTTATCCGACCAATTACGACCGATGTTGTCTCAGAGAACAACATCGGGTCGGCGTTGTAGCCTGCACTGCTTCAGGGGGTTTACTAAGGGGTATGAACACCAACGGAAATCCAGGAACCCTCGTTGCCGCCCATCCGGGGAACACGAACGCGGTGAAGTACGGCGTCCACTCGACTCGCCTCCAGCAGCCGATGATCGCCGAGATCGTCGCGCGCCTCGCCGGCGCCTACGAGTTCTCCGTCGCGGAGCGCATCGCCGTCGAGCAGGTGGCTCGCTCCGTCGCCACCCTCGAAGCAATCGATCGTGATCTCGACGAGCGTGGGCTTGTCGACAAGCATGGAGAGGCCCGCTCCCTCCTCAAGTATCGGTCGCGCATCTCTCGCGAGCTCGACCGGTGGCTGACGAAGATCGCGCCCTCGATGGAGCGACAGGACGCCGCCGGTCAGCTTGTGAGCGTCGGAGAGCCCGAATACGTTCTCGAGCTCCAACGCATCGGACTAGGACGGGACACAACAGCCAGCCCGAGGGATCGCGTCTCGGCGCTCAAAGAGCTCCGGAGCATCGAGGAGGCGGCCCCGCTTCGGACTGTGAACGTGATCGTCCACCGAGACGAAGAGGGGAACGAGACGATTGTCTACAGCGACGCTGAAGTCTCGGTCAACGACTAATCGACCCTGCTCTCGCCCAATGCCGCATTCAGCGTCTCCTGCTCGGTCGTGCGATCCGCCCGAACGCGCGCACGGCGCCACCGTCGCTCGTGAAGGCGCTGAGCTGGATGA
>JBKJVI010000142.1:0-6296 GCA_046590225.1 Gaiella sp.
GAAATGCTCGCCTCCCGTTCGACCCGGAGCAGTCCGAGCACGCGACGCACGTCGCAGGAATCGCGGCAGGGAACGCAGGAACGATCGCCAACGGCACCTCGATCTCGGGCGTCGCGCCCCGCGCCTACATCGGGAACTACAAGGCGCTCTCCGTCCCTACGGACGCCGACGTCGGCCTTGATGGAAACGCCGCCGAGCTCGTTGCTGCGATCGAATCCGCCGTGGCCGACGGCATGGACGTCATCAACCTCTCCCTCGGCGAGCCCGAGGTCGAACCGACCCGAGACCTCGTGGCGCTCGCACTCGACGGGGCTGCGCGGGCCGGCGTGATCCCGGTCGTAGCGGCAGGCAACGACTTTGACGAGTTCGGCAAGGGGTCGCTGTCGTCGCCAGGCTCGTCCAACCTCGCGATCACCGTCGCCGCCGTGACCGTCCCGGATGCAAAGGGCAACAGCACCATCGCCGACTTCAGCAGCTCGGGGCCGACGCCACTCTCGCTTCGGATGAAACCGGACGTGAGTGCTCCCGGCGTCTCGATCCTCTCGTCGCTCCCCGGGGGCCGCTACAGCTCGTGGTCGGGCACGTCGATGGCGAGCCCTCAGGTTGCCGGGGCGGCCGCGCTCCTTCGCGAACGACATCCCCTGTGGCCCGTCCCCACGCTCAAGGCGGCGCTGATCGGCTCGGGCGACACGGTTCGGGTCGGAGGCCAGCCGGCACCACCAACGCGAGGCGGCGGCGGGCTCGTCAATCCCGCCCGGGCCGACGTTCCCTTGATCCTGGCGAGGCCCGCTTCGCTCTCCTTTGGCCTACTCAGCCCGGGCGCCAGCGCTCCCGTGCAACTCGACCTGACCGATGCCGAAGGAGGAGCCGGAGTCTGGGATGTCGCCGTCGAGACGATGAGTGCGGTTGCCGGTGCGACGCTCACTGTCCCCGTGACAGCCTCCGTGCCCGGAGCGCTCACGGTCACGGCGAATCTCGACTCCGTCGCGGTCGACGGCGACTTCTCCGGGTTCATCCGCCTGAGCCGCGGGGCCGACGTTCGGCGCGTCCCGTTCTGGCTCCACGTCAGCAGGCCGGCCCTCGCTGCAGCCACGTCGACCTCACTCACCACGCAGCGTCTCGTCAGCGGCAACACGAAGGGGAAGTCGTCTCGCGTCTCCCGATATCGATACCCCGAGGTTCCCGTTGACGGCCCGGTGTCGGCGGTGCTCCTCGGGCCTGAGCAGGTCTTCCGGTTCACGTTGACGCGACCGGTCGCGAACTTCGGCGTCGCCATCACGCGACGCGGCTCGGGCGTCCGTGTCGAGCCCCGGGTCGTCTCTGCGGGGGACGAGAACCGGCTCACTGGCTATGCCGCGCTTCCGCTCCACCTCAACCCCTACCTGGCGCAGTTCGGCGAGCCGGTGCTCGTCGCGGGTGCGCTGCGACCGCAGCCGGGGCGTTACGACATCGTCTTCGATAGCGCTACGACCGCCGGCGCCGGTGCCTACACGTTCCGGTTCTGGGTCGACGACACGCGACCGCCGTCGGCGACACTCGGGGGGGCCCGCCTCAGACGCGGCGCGCCCGTGCTCGTTCGTGTCTCGGATGCGGGTTCCGGCGTGGATCCGGGAACGGCAGTGGCCACGATCGACGGCAAGGACCAGTCCAGGATCTGGAAGAACGGCACACTCCGGATCTCGACCAGGGGGATCTTCCCCGGCACCCACAAGCTCCGCCTCCAGATCTCCGATTACCAGGAGTCACGCAACACGGAGAACGTGCCGCCGATCCTTCCCAACACGCGCGTGCTCAACGCGACGATCGTGATTCGCTAGGCAGGCTCAGTGCGGTGTTTCGCGCTCCTCGGTCGTCGGCAGCGCCTCGAGGTCGGCGTGAACGCTCCGCACGAACTCGTCGTCGTCGTTCGTGGAGATCACGGTCAGCTTCCCCTTGCGCTTCTCGCGGTCGCGCAGCCGCCGGGCGTCCGCGCCGGCGAAGCGCTCGAACCTCGGCCACTCGGCGGCGACAACGACACCAATGCCGATCGCGAGTAGCACGATCCAGGGCCAGGACACACACGAAGTGTACCGCCGCTACGATCTCATCCGATGCGCCGCCTGATCCGCCTCCTGCCGGTCGCCCTTATCGCAGCGGCTTTCGCGCCGACAGCGCAAGCGCAGGTCAAGACGCTCACCTTCACGGTAGGACCGATCTCCGTTCCCGCCTACGGCGTCGCAACGCAACCCGCTGCCGCACCATCGCCGAAGGAGGATGGATACGTCGTCGGGATGAAGGCCGAGATCGTCGACGCGAAAGGCGTTGTGCAGGGCCGCGACAAGGTGATGCTCCATCACATCGTCTTCGGCAAGGTCGGAACGCCCGATGCAACCTGTGGCGGCGGCGCCGAGCGCTTCTACGCCGAGGGCGAGGAGCGACTCGCCTTTGATCTTCCGAACGGCTACGGCTACCCCAACAAGGGCACCGACCGCTGGTATCTCCTCTACATGCTCATGAATCACAAGTCGAAAGCTCTCGACGGCTACGTCCGCTACACGGTGGAGTACGCAACAGGCGAGGATCTCGCCCCCGTGAAGCCGATCTGGCTCGACGTCCGGAACTGCAGGGGCCTCGATCCCTCGTACGACGTCCCGGGCACCGGCAAGCGGTTCTCCGCTTCGGTCGAGTCCACGTCGTGGGTCTCGCCTCTCAGTGGCCGCCTCGTTGCAGGCGGGGGCCACCTGCACGGTGGTGGGATCCGCCTCGACCTGGTCAACACGACATGTGGCAAGAAGCTCTTCAGCTCAGAACCCACCTGGGGCGGTCCCGTTCCCAGGCCGATCCTCCACGAGCCAGGCCCGACGAAGATGTCGCAGTTCCTCTCCGCCGAGGGAATCCCCGTCGCAGCCGGCCAGCGCCTCACGCTCAACTCGGTCTACGACAACGGCGCCCCGCACACGCGCGCAATGGGCATCTTCATCACGTACCTCGCCCCGGGACCGGTGACCGGGTGTCAGCCGACCCCCGCACTGACCGTCGACCGCGGCAAGCCCTCGTACCCGCCGTCGTTCTCGTTCCCACTCCCCAAGCAGCCGTCTGGCCCGCTCGCTCGCAACGTCAGGTCCAGCTGGGTCGGAGACAACCGCTACCAGTACGAGCGGATCTCGATCCCACTCGGAACGCTGTTCTCCTGGAACTTCATCGGCACACGACAACACGATGTCACGCTCGTCCGCGGACCGGTCGGGTTCTCAACGCCGTGGACGCTCGTCGGGACGTACTCCCGCACGTTCACGAAGCGTGGGACGTACGAGTTCTTCTGCTCTCTGCACCCCTCGCAGATGACGCAGAGGATCATCGTCCGTTGACGCTCATCTCGGGCGATCGAGAACGGAGTCGTCCGACGTCCCCGAGGGCGCTGAAGAACTGCCCGAAGAGGCAACGCACGTCAGTTCCGCGCCTTAGCCGTTCAGGCGTCAGGCCGAACACTGGCGCAGGCGGCGGCCATCGCCGTGTCGGGTGGAGCTAGACTGCTCGCATGCTTCGCGACTTCTGGAATCGGCACCTACGGCGGACACGGACGTCGAACGTCGAGCGCGAGGCTGAGCGGGAGCAGATGAGCCCGGCAGAGCGCCGATTCGACGAGAAGGGCATCGACGACATCAAGGCGGACAATGTGGTCGGCGAGCGCCTCGGAGGTACCCAGACCAAACAGCGGTCGGACGAAGACCAGCCTGTCCCGTGAGCGAGGCTCGGCTCGAGGACTCCGGCTCGGGCCTCGCACCTTCCAACGACGGCTGGTTCGTCGTGAACGTGCGGGACGCCGAGTGGGAGACGTCGGACACGTTCGGTTCGGGGTGCGGGTTCGAGAGCCGGGAAATCTCGTTCCCGCAGATCGGCATCAACCTCAGCGTCCTGGAACCAGGCCAGCCAAGCTGCCTCTACCATTCCGAGTCGCAGCAGGAGGCGTTCCTCGTGCTGTCCGGGGAATGCACGCTCCTGGTCGAAGGCGAGGAGCGGCCCCTTCGGCCCTGGGACTTCTTCCACTGCCCGGCCGGGACCGAGCATGTCTTCGTGGGCGCAGGCGATGGGCCGTGCGTGATCGTCATGGTCGGCGCGCGGTCAGCGGACGAGCAGATCCTCTACCCCGTCTCGGAGCTTGCCGGGCGCTACGGCGCGAGCGCCGAGGAGGACACGCCGGACCCGAAACAGGCATACGCACCATTCAAGCGGCCGCAGCCAGAACGGCCGTCCTACTGGAGTCGGCTCCCCTGGGCCTAGCTCGATGTTCAGAGCCACGCTCCTCAGGCGCCCACCCAGATCTCCATCGCGAGATCCGCGAGCGGCACGCCTCCCCCCGGAGTGACGAGCCACGTGTCCTGCATGTAGAGGCAGTCCTCGCCGTTCAAGGCGATCGCGTGGGGATGCATCGAGAAAACCATGTTTTCCTGCAGCACGACGTCGGAGCCCTCCCCCACCTTCGGGAACTCGATCATCGTCATGCCAATCGAGTGCCCCGTGACGTGACCGAGGTGGTAGCCGCGATCGCTGAAGCCCTTCGAGACGGCCACGTGCACGTCGTGGCACGTCGCACCGGCGTGCATTGCGCTCTTCGCAGCGTCGTAGTACTCGAGATAGCCCTCCATCATCCGCTTCGTCTCCTCGGACGGCGTTGCGTCTGCGGCGCACACCGCGCGCGAGACCTCGACCCAGTGCATGCCGGGGCCTGCGACCTCGAGCGAGGGTAGGACGAACCCGCCGAGGATCTCCTCCTTCCGGGCGATCTTGAACTCCGGGCGGGCGTACGTGTCGGTTCCTGTGAGCACCATGTTCATCGTCAGGCGGCCGCAACCCTCGGCGATGAAGTACTCCTCGGCGGCTGCCATCACCTCGGCTGCGGCCTTGCCTGGCGCGTAGGCTTCGTGCCAGATCTCGAAGCCCCTCTGGTTGATCCGGACCGAGTCGCGCACGGAGACGAGCTCGGCGTCGCTCTTGACGGCACGGGCGATGTCGAACTCGACGTCGAACGAGACCAGATCGAGGTGGGAGAGGGCCCGGTAGTCCCGCACGGCCATGATGTAGTCGAGGCCGTAGACGCCGATTCTCCCCCAGCCGGCACCGCGCACATGATCGGCGATCAGCTCCCCGGGGCGCGCATGGAAGACCTGTTCGAGCGGTGTCATCCCGTGCTCGCCGACGTAGCGCGCCTCCGTTGGGAAGACGACAAAGGCGTTCCCGTCGGCGGGGAGGACGACGTAGGCGTAGCGGTGCACGATCTGGAAGCCCGACATGTAGGTCACGGCGCCCTCGAAGCCGCTGTACTCGTTCCCGGAGACGATCAGGGCATCGAGCCCGTGCTCTCCCATTGCCGCTCGCGCGTTCGCGTGACGGCGCTCGAGCTCGGCCGCTAGGTCCATGAGGCTTCAACTCCTTTGATCAGGGTGGTGATCGTGTCGTGGAATGGCGTCGGAACTCCGAGCTCGCGCCCGAAGCGTGCGATGCCGCCGTTGAGAAAGTCGATCTCGGTCAGTCTGCGCGCCTCGACGTCCTGCAGCATCGACGCCTTGTGCCCGTAGGCGACCTCGGGCTTCGCGGCATGGTCGATCAGCTCCTCGGGATCAGCATCGAGGGTGATCCCCTGCGCTCCCGCCACCGCCTTACCCTCGTCGACGAGGCCTGAGACGAGCGCTCGCAGATCAGGACGCTCACACACACGGCCGTGTGTCAGTCCCGTGAGCGCACCGATCGGGTTGGTGGACGCGTTGAAAATCACCTTGCGCCACTGAGCAGGTCGGGCGTCAGCGACGGCCGCCGCCGGCATGCCGCCGCGAGTGCATGCGTCGGCGAGCGCTTCGACCTCCCCGAGGGAAGCGGGGGCCGGCTCGAACGGCGAGAAGGTCGTGTCGCCCTTGACGTCCCACTGCACGTGCCCGGGCCCGAGCAGCTTGCCGGCCGGAAACGTCGTTCCCCGGATGACGCGTGAGACGTGGCGCGCGAGCGTCTCTTCGTTGCCGACGCCGTTCATCACGGAGGCTACGGCGCCAGCAGCGAAGGCATGCGCTGTCGCGGCGAGAGCCGAGTCCGCGTGCATTGCCTTCGTCGCGACGATGCCGAAGTCACACGGCGGCAACGCGGCAGGATCGCTCGTTGCACGGAGACGGGCGTGGACGCTTCCTGCCCCCGAGAGCGTGAGCCCCTCTCGCTCGATGGCGTCGACGTGGGCCTGATCCAGGTCGAACGCCCACACCTCGACGTCGTCGAGGGTCGCCAGGTTGGCAGCAAAGAGCGAGCCGACGGCGCCGCAGCCGACAATGCAG
>JBKJVI010000165.1:0-17704 GCA_046590225.1 Gaiella sp.
TGTATCGAGGGTCCCGCTCAGGGACGACCATCGAGACAAGGGGTTGAGCCCGATGACGAGCCTGCTGGAGAAGACCGAGAGCAACGGAACCGTGGCGTTCGCCGACGACATCGTGATCGGCTGCCGCGACCTGCAACGTCGCTTCGGCTCGGGTGAGACCGCCGTCGATGCACTGCGGTCGGTGAGCGTGGAGGTGACGCGCGGCGAGCTCGTCGCGATCATGGGCCCATCGGGCTCCGGCAAGTCGACGTTGATGCACCTGCTCGCCGGTCTCGACCGACCGAGCGGTGGGACGGTGTCGATTGCGGGCGTCGATCCCGCGCAGCTCAAGGACACGCAGCTGACGAAGCTGCGGCGCAAGCACGTCGGCTTCATCTTCCAGTCGTTCAACCTGCTGCCGACGCTCTCGGCCGAGGAGAACGTCACCCTGCCGCTCGACCTCTCGGGAGAGCGCGTCGACCAGGCGTGGATCGACGAGCTGCTGCAGTCGGTCGGGCTCGAGGATCGGCGCAAGCACCGGCCGGCCGAGCTCTCGGGTGGTCAGCAGCAGCGCGTCGCGGTCGCGCGGGCGATCGTGCACAAGCCGTCGGTGCTCTTCGCAGACGAGCCCACGGGCAACCTCGACTCGCAGTCGGGCGCCGACGTTCTGGAGCTGATCCGCAACGCCGTCGACGGCTACGGCCAGACGACGATCATGGTCACCCACGACCAGCGCGCAGCGGCGATCGCCGACCGCGTCGTCTACCTGGCCGACGGCCACATCGTGGGTGAGATCGACCAGTCGGCGATGGACAACGTCGCTGCCGCGATCAAGGGAGCGGTGAGATGAGGCGGGTCACGTTGCGGGGTCTCCGTGCCCGCAAGCTGCGCACCGCGCTGACGGCGTTCGCGATCGTGCTCGGCGTCGCGATGGTCACGGGGAGCTCGGTGCTCGGCGCGACGATGAAGCGCTCCTTCGACATCGTCTTCTCGAGCGCCTACGAGAAGACCGACGTCGTCGTCTCGGGGAAGCCTGTCGTCGACTGGTCCGAGTCGAGTGCGCCGACGCTGCCTGTGTCGATGCTGAACGAGATCAGGACCACGCCCGGTGTCGCGCGAGCGGCGGGCGCGATCTTCGACTTCTCCGGCAACTCCCCCTACGCGATCGTGATCGACCCGAACGGGAAGAAGATCTCCGGCGACCCGTCGTTCGTGATGGGGTTCAAGCCGGAGGACGAGCAGTTCAACCCGCTGCGGCTGCGCGAGGGACGCTGGGCCGCAGGTGACGGCGAGGTCGTGCTCGACGCGAGCACCGCCGACAGCCACGGAGTGAAGGTCGGAGATACCGTGAAGGTCGCGGCGCTGACGCCCTCCGCCCCGTTCAAGGTGGTCGGGATCGGCCGCTTCGGCAAGGTCAGCTCGCTCGGAGGAGCGACGATGGTCGTGTTCGACGTTCCGGTCGCGCAGCGCCTGCTCCAGAAGGACGGCAGGCTCGACGTCGTCTCGGTCGCTGCGGCGGATGGGGTCTCAGCCGAGGCCCTCGCGCAGCGGCTTGCGCCGTTCGCCTCTTCGACCGTGCAGGTGCAGACGGCCGACGAACGCGCCGCAGACGACCAGGCCGGGATCGGCCTCTTCGTCGACATCATCACGTGGATCCTCCGCGGCTTCGGCGGCGTGGTGCTCTTCGTCGGCGGCTTCGTGATCATCAACACGCTCTCGATCACCGTCGCCCAGCGCACGCGCGAGCTCGGGACGCTCCGCCTGATCGGCGCCACCCGCTCCCAGGTGCGGAGAGCCGTGGTGCTCGAATCGCTCCTGATCGGGATCCTCGCCTCCCTCGTCGGCGTGGCGGTGGGGGTCGCGCTCGCCGTCGGGCTCCGCGCGCTGCTCGGCGCGTTCGATTTCAGCTTCCCGGAGACCGCGCTCGTCATCTCACCGCAGACGCTCGCCGTCGGGTTCCTGATCGGCGTCATCGTGACGGTGATCGCGGGCCTCCTCCCCGCCGCCCGGGCGACGCGAATCTCGCCGGTCGAGGCGGTGCGGGAGGGTGCGACCCAGCAGCGCGGCAGGATGGCGCGGGTCGCGAGCGTGCTCGGAACGGTGCTCTTCGTCGGCGGGATCTCCCTGCTCGCACTCGGGATGTTGAAGGGCGGCAGCCTCGGCGTTGCCGGGACGCTCGCGTCCTCGCTCGGCGGGATGCTGCTCCTGTTCATCGGTGCCGCCATGCTCGTGCCGATCGCGGTGCCGGTGATCGCGCGGATCGTCGGGTGGCCGGCAGCCCGCTTCGCCGGGATCCCGGGGCGCCTCGCTCGCGACAACACGATCCGCAACCCCGGTCGCACGGCCTCGACGGCAGCCGCCCTGATGATCGGGATCGCTCTCGTCTCCGCGATCGCGGTGCTCGGACGCAGTCTCAAGCTCACAGCGGTCGAGGCGGTCGAGTCGCAGATCGGCTCGTCGCACGTGCTGCAGTCGGAGACGGGCTGGGAGTCGCTTCCCCCGGCTGCGGCACGGACGATCGCCTCCGCACCCGGCGTGAACGCACTCAGCTCCGTCCGGTACGACCGCGGCAAGATCGGCAAGAAGCAGGTCGACGTGAGCGGCGTCGACCCGGCGACGATCGACGGCCCCTACCGCTTCACGTGGCAGGAGGGCTCGAAGCAGAGTCTTGCCGCGCTCGGCACGACCGGAGCGCTCGTGCGCGACGACCTGGCCGAGCAGAAGGATCTCGTTCTCGGAGACCGGATCTCCGTCCTCAGTGCGGCCGGCAAGACGCGCAGCTACGTCGTGCGCGGCGTCTTCGCACCGGCCCGGCTCGATTCGCTGCTCGGGCACGTCGTGATCACGCAGCAGGCGTTCGACGCATCGTTCCCGCAGCCGGCCGACATGTTCACCTTCGTCGACCTGGCACCCGGAGCGGACACGGCCGCGCTCGCGGCACGGCTGGAAGGGTTCCCCGACGCTGTCCTGCGCACGACTCCCGCGATGATCGCGGATCGCCAGGGCGACATCGACGGGATCGTGGCGCTGCTCACGATGTTGCTCGCGCTCGCGGTGATCACTGCGCTCCTCGGGATGGTGAACGCGCTCGCGCTCGCGGTGATCGAGCGGACGCGAGAGATAGGGGCCTTGCGCGCGGTCGGGATGACGCGCAGGCAGACGCGGCGCATGGTGCGACACGAGGCGGTGACGACGTCCCTCATCGGCGCAGCCGTGGGGCTCCCGCTCGGGATCCTCGTCGCCTGGGTCGTGACACGCGGGCTCGCCCGGTTCGGAGTCGCGTTCCACCTTCCGGTGAAGCCTCTCGTCGTCTACGTCGTCGTGGCCGCGGTGGCCGGAGTGCTGGCGGCGGTGCTGCCGGCCCGGAGAGCAGCGCGGCTCGACGTGTTGAGGGCGTTGCAATACGAGTAGCCATCCCGTAACGATTCCGGAACGGGGGACGCAGAGACTGCACCCATGGCACACCTTCCCTGGGCGACGCCTGCCCACGTAGTGCGGCGCCTCGCAACGATCGTGCTCGGGGACAACCCCCGAGGTGACGCCCGGTCCGAGATAGGAGAGACTCGCACGATCGAGACGACGCATGACCAGGGAGGGCCGCAGCCGACGCACGCGTCGCGGTGGCTGTGCGAGGGGCCTCTGTGAGCCGACCGACGCTTGCGTGGGTTCTCCTTGCGCTCGCGCCCGTGTTCCTTGCGATCGCGCTCAGCCTCGACCTCGTCGCCGCGGGCGACCTGTTCGAAGTGGGCGCGTTCCTCGTGCTCGGCTTGCCGTACTCGGTGGTCGGCGCGCTGATCGCGGCGCGCCAGCCGTCCCAGCCGATCGGCTGGCTGATGCTCGGCTGCGGCCTCGCCCTCGCCGCCTCAATCGCTTCCGATGGCGTCATCAACGTCGCTCTCGAGACCGACCGGTCGACCCTCGCCGGCGCGTTCGCGCTGGTCAGCTCGCTGCTCTTCAGCGCCTTCTTCCTCTGCCTCGTGGCGACGCTGCTGCTCCTTCCGAACGGAAGGTTGGGGTCGCCCCGTTGGCGGATCGCGGGTGCGGCGATCATCCTCCTCGCAGCGCTCGACCTGGTCGCGATCGCTCGGCCCGGCGTCTACTCGGACTGGGAGGAGGAAGGCGTCACCAATCCGCTCGGAGTCGAGGCTCTCGGCGGCGTCGCCGGGGTGCTCGAACAGGTCTCGATCGCCCTCACGTTCGTGCTCATCCTCACGGGGATCGTCTCGATCGGCGTTCGCTTTCGTCACGCGCGGGGGATCGAACGAATGCAGCTGCGCTGGATCGTGACCGCTGGGGCGGCCATCGGCCTCACCTGGTTGCTGCTGATCGTGACGAGTATTGTGATCCCCGAGGGGCCTGTGATCGACACCTTCTGGGCGATCTCGCTGCTCTCGATCGGGCTGCTGCCTATCGGCGTCGGCTTTGCCGTGCTGCGCTATCGGCTCTACGACATCGACCGAGTCGTCTCGAAGGCGCTCGTGTACGCGGCCGTGACTGCCGTCCTCGCGCTCGCGTACATCGGTCTCGTGCTCGCCGGGCAGGCGCTGTTCTCGTCGTTCACAGGTGGGTCGGATCTCGCGATCGCCGCATCGACGCTGGTCGTGGCGGCGCTGTTCCTGCCCGTGCGCGCCCGTGTCCAGGCATTCGTCGACCGCCGCTTCTACCGGCGCCGCTATGACGCGCAGCGCACGCTCGAGGGCTTCGGCGCCCGGCTGCGCGAGCAGGTCGAGCTCGACGGCCTCCGCCACGACCTCGTGGCTGTGGTCGGTGAGACGATGCAGCCCACGCACGCGGCGCTGTGGCTCCGTGAAGAGGCAGGGCGATGAGCGCCCGCACGACGCGATTCGTCGCGTGGGGCCTCTTCGGCCTCGGACTGGCGTTCGCGCTGACCGCGTACGTGCTGTGGGGCGCCACCGGGGCAAAGCCGCAGGGCGTCGGGTTTGCAGGCGCCGCTCTCCTCACGTTCTCGGTCGTGGGGGCGATGGTGGCCTCCGGCCGGCCGCGCAACCCGGTGGGCTGGCTGCTCCTCGCAATCGGCGGGACGGCTGCAATCGGGCTGCTCACGTCGACGCTCTACCGCTGGGAACTGCAGCACCCGGGCACCTCCAGCGGTGCCAGCCTGGTTGCCCTGCTCGACGGGACGTTGTGGCTCCTATGGATCGGGTTCCTGATCCCGCGCGTCGTCCTGCTCTTCCCTGACGGGAGGCTGCCATCGCCTCGGTGGCGCGTCGTGAGCGTCGCCCAGTACGGCGTCCTCGCGGCGCTCGTGGTCACGAGGCTCGAGCCCGGCCCGATCAGCGACTACGAGGCATATGACAATCCGCTCGGCATCGGCGTCGTAGGGGATCTGGTTCGCTGGGCTTCGCACGTCGCGCCGCTGATGGGTCTCGTGTTCGGCATCGCGCTGCTCGCGCCGGTCGCCGCCGTGATCGTCCGCTTCCGCCGCTCGCGCGGGATCGAGCGACTGCAGATGAAGTGGTTCACGTGGGCCGTCGGGGTGACCGCCGCACTGTGGATCGTCCCCGGCATCCCCGGTGTCCCGAGCCTCGCAGTCCTGGACGTCCTTCCGATCGTCGCGATGTGCCTGGCCCCGGTCACGATCGGCATCGCCGTGCTCCGCTACCGCCTCTACGAGATCGACCGCCTCATCTCGCGGACGCTCGTCTACGGCGCGCTGACGATGCTCCTCGGCGGACTGTATGTCGGGCTCGTCCTCGCCGGGCAGGCGGTGTTCTCGTCGTTTGCGGGGGGGTCGAAGCTCGCGATTGCAGCCTCGACCCTCGTTGTCGCGGCGCTGTTCCTGCCGGTTCGCGGTCGGGTGCAGCGATTCGTCGACCGTCGCTTCTACCGCAGCCGCTACGACGCCCAGCGGACATTGGAGGCGTTCGGCGGCCGATTGCGCGAGCAGGTCGAACTGGAAACGTTGACCACCGACCTCGCTCTCGTCGTGCGGGAGACGATCCAACCTTCTCACGTATCGCTGTGGCTCCGGAGCGGGCGATGAGCCTCGGTTCGCCGACACCTCGGACGCTGACCCGGGCTGCGTGCGCGATCTCGGCCGTTCTGTTTGCCTGCTTCGTCGGTCTCCTCATCGTCCTGAGCCTCGACCCGGACTTCACGAGTGCCGGGGCGGCCCTCGGCGATGCACCGATCATGGTCTCCTTCGTGGGGGTTGGCCTGGTCGTGACATGGAAGCGGCCCGCCAACCTCGTCGGCTGGGCACTCGTGCTTGCGGGGGTCGGGATCCTTCTGGAAGGAGCTCTCCGGGCCTACGCAGAGCTGGCCCTGCTCGTGAAGCCCGAGGCGGGGCTTCCCGCGGGCGGGGCGGCAGGCGCCGTTGCCGGCGGCGCCTGGACACTCCTCATGGGCGGCGTCTTCCTGCTGCTCCTCGTCTTCCCCTCGGGAACGATCTCCTCCCCGGTGATCCGACGGTTCGCCGCCCTCGGGTTGCTCGGCTTCGCGGCCATCTGGTTCATCATCGCGACGAGCAGCGGCCTCGAGCCACCTCTCCGAGCGTACGAGAATCCGCTCGTGCTCACGACGAGCGAAGCGTACGCCGCCCTCGCCATACCTTTCGTCGTCGCATGCCTCGTGTCGGTGCTCGCCGCCGCCGTCATCGTCGTGCGCCGCTTTCGCCGCTCCCGGGGAGACGAGCGTCAGCAGTTCAAGTGGTTCGCAACGAGCGCCGGCTTCCTCGTCGTGACGGTGCCATTCGCAGCGGCGTTCAACTGGACTGGGCTCGGCGGCATCGTGATCACGTTCCAGCTGGTCGCGCTGCCGATCTCGGTGGGCATCGCGGTGCTTCGCTACCGGCTGTACGAGATCGACGTCATCATCCGTCGCACCCTCGTCTACGGCACGCTCTCGGCGCTGCTCGCAGGAATGTATGTCGCGGTCGTGATCGGGCTGCAGGCGCTGTTCTCGTCGTTCGCAGGCGGCTCGAACCTCGCGATCGCCGGGTCGACGCTCGCTGTGGCCGCGTTGTTCATGCCCGTGCGCTCGCGCGTGCAGGGGTTCGTCGACCGCCGCTTCTACCGCAGCCGCTACGACGCTGAGAGGACGCTGGAGACGTTCGGCGGCCGGCTCCGCGAACAAGTCGAGCTCGACGCCCTCGCCACCGACCTGCGAGCCGTCGTCGGCGAAACGATGCAGCCAGCCCACACTTCCGTCTGGCTGCGCTCAGGGCTACTCCGATGAGCTCAGCGAAGCCGTTCGTCGAGCTTCAGTCCGAGCCGCTCGGCGGCTCGTGCAAGGCGCTGGTCGAGCGTTGCGAGCGGCGCATCGAGCAACCGTGCCAGCGCGAGGTATTCGGCGTCGTAGGTCTTCGCCCACCCGAGCTCGTCGGCGATCGCCCACGCCTCCCGTCCGAGCCTACGATGCCGTCGCTCCGTGACAACGCCGGACTCGAGGACGAGCAAGCCGTCCTCGGCGATCGCGCGGGCGATCACGCCGCGCTCACTGGCGACGTGGAGGCTCGACCGAACCTCGGGCCAGAGCAGCGGTGGCGCCACAAGGTCGGAACTGGCGAGGACGTCGAAGCCGTCTTGACTCGTCGCGGCCGCCATGACGACGTTCGCGTCAACTACCAGCGTGCTCAATCGCCGTCTCGGATCTCGCGCACGATGGCAACCCAGTCCGGCATCGGAGCGCCGTCGGTCGTGAACCGCCACGCATCCGGAAGCGGCCGCGCAGGCTCGAGCACCTCGGCGAGATCCTCGTCCTCGATCACGTGTTGGGTGCCAACCTTACGCGCCCGCAGCTTGCCCGACCGAATCCAGCGGCGGATGGTCTCGGGATCCTTCCCTGTGCGCCGCGCGGCCTCCGGAACGGTCAGCATTGTTGCAGCATACTACAACACCACTCCATACCTACTTCGACGCACCGCAAACGCTCCCGCACCGAATCCCGTAACGATCCCGTGACGCTGACCCCGTAGAAAGGACAGTGCAATGACCGCAATCGAACAGACATGGAGGAAGGTCACCCGCAAGGGGCAGGCGACCGAGGCCGTGGCCTTTCCGGCAGAGGCCACCGTCGAGACGACGACGATCGAGACCCCCGCGGTCGAGATCGCGCCGAACGACCCGCTCGTCGCATTCCTCCAGAGCGCAGGCGGCGCCGTCGACGTCGAGGCCCTCGAGCTCGAGTCGCCCGGCGTCACGGCACTCCGCGAGGCGGGCGTTGCGCTCGTCGTGCCGCTGATCAGCGGCGGCGAGCTCGTCGGCACCCTCAACCTCGGGCCGCGCCTCTCGGACCAGCAGTACTCGACCGACGACAAGCGCCTCCTCGACGGCCTTGCCGCCCAGGCTGCACCCGCGCTTCAGGTGGCAGAGCTCGTGCAGAAGCAGGCCGCCGAGGCCCGCTCGCGCGAGCGGATCGAGCAGGAGCTGAAGGTCGCGACGCTGATCCAGCAGAACTTCCTCCCCCGCGTGCTCCCCGACCTTCCCGGCTGGAAAGTGGCGGCGTACTACCAGCCAGCCCGTGAGGTTGGCGGCGACTTCTACGACCTCTTCGAGCTGCCCGATGGGCAGGTCGCAGTGATCATCGGCGACGTCACCGACAAGGGCGTTCCCGCTGCGATGGTGATGGCGGCGGCAAGGAGCCTGCTTCGCGCCTCGGGCCAGCGGGTCGTCTCACCGGGCGAAGTGCTCGAGCGAGTGAACGACCTCCTCTGCCCGGACATCCCGGAGAAGATGTTCGTCACCTGCCTTTACCTCGTCGTCGACCCACGAACGGGTCACGTCCGCTACGCGAACGCGGGTCACAACCTGCCCTATGCGCGAACCGCCGACGGCTCCATGGAGCTGCGCGCCAAGGGGATGCCACTCGGCCTCCTGCCCGGGATGAAGTACGAGGAGCACGAGGCCGTGATGAGCCCCGGAGATGGCCTGCTCCTCTACAGCGACGGCGTCACCGAGGCGCATGGAGCCGGACGCGAGATGTTCGGCACGCCTCGCCTCGTCGACCATGTTGCCGACCCGGCGTCGGGCGACCTGATCGACGGCCTGCTCACCCAGCTGCAGCGTTTCACGGGCGACGACTGGGAGCAGGAGGACGACATCACGCTCGTGACGCTGACCCGCACGCTCGGAAGCGGGGTGCAGAACGGCCTCGTCTCGGGCATCGACGTCCGGTTTACATTGCCGAGCGAGACGGGGAACGAGCGCGAGGCGATGCAACGCGTCCTCGATGCGATCGCGCCTCTCGGACTCGAGGAACGCCGAGTCGAGCGGCTCGGCACCGCGGTGTCCGAGGCTGCGATGAACGCGATCGAGCACGGGAACCAGGGCCGGGCCGAGATCCCCGTCGAGATCGAGGTGGTTACCGCGGGCAGCGAGCTCGTCGTGCGCATCCGCGACGTGGGTGACGGCCCGCAGGCGACGGAGGTCGAGTCGCCCGATATCGAGGCGAAGCTCGCAGGGCTGCAGAAGCCCCGCGGTTGGGGCCTCTTCCTGATCAAGAACATGGTCGACGAGATCCGCGTCATCGACGCGGACGGCCGGCACACGGTCGAGCTCGTCCTGCAGCTGGAAGGAGGTGACGGTGATGGCAGCAATGGCGCTTGAGGCACACGTCCACACGGAGGACAACGGCCCCGTGATCGAGCTCATCGGCGACGTCGACGGGAGGGCCGAAGAGGCGCTCGGCGCCGCCTACACGGAGGCAGGCGAGGCGAGCGCCGTGATGCTCGACTTTCACGGCGTCACGTACATGAACTCCACCGGGATCGCGTTGATCGTCGGCCTGCTGGCGCGCGCCCGCACGAACGGCCAGACGTTGAGCGTCCGCGGCCTAACCCCGCACTACCGGGAGATCTTCGAGATCACCCGCCTGTCCGATTTCATGACAATCGTCGACGAAGAGGAGGGATCTCTATGACCGAAGCGACGCTGTCGCTCGGGGTGCGCCGGATCGAGGATTCCGCGTGCATTCTCGACATCGAAGGTGACATCACAGCCTTCTCCGAGGAGGCCCTGATGGACGCCTACACCGAAGGATCGGGGGACGGCGTCAAGGCCGTGATCCTGAACTTCACCGGGCTCGAGTACATGAACTCCGGCGGGATCGGTCTTCTCGTGACCGTCCTCGTCCGAGCCAACCGCGCGAAGCAGAAGCTGCTCGCGTTCGGGCTCACCGAGCACTACCAGGAGATCTTCGAGCTGACTCGCCTCGACGAGGCGATCGGCATCTACGCCACCGAGGCCGACGCGCTTTCGGCCGCGGCCTGAGAGGAGAGGGAATCATGGACGAGGAACCGCGCGATACGGGCAACTGGGCAAAGCCCACGTCAACGCTGACCGTGACCGAGACGACCCCGGGCGCAGCCAATCTCGTCGAGGGCAAGCGCCTCCTGAGTCCTGTCCAGGGCTTCGGCAAGATGTGGCAGAAGACCTACAAGGTCGGGATCGACGGAGTCGAGACGACGCCGCAGGCCGTGATCGCGGAGTGGAGGGACAACTTCCCCTCGTTCTGGCCGAAGGGCAACGACTTCTACCCACCCCTCACGGGGCTCGAGCCCGGCGAGGTGGCGCTGATCAAGGCCGCCGGGCCAGGTGGGATGAAGTTCAAGACCGGCGTCATGGTGCTCTACTCCGACGAGGAGTCGTTCACGCTGATGACCCCCGAGGGCCACATGTTCGCCGGGTGGATCACGTTCAGCTCGCACGAAGAGGACGGGCGCCCCGTCGCCCAGACCCAGGTGCTGATGCGCGCCCAGGATCCGATCAGCGAGATGGGCCTGACGATGGGCGGCCACAAGATGGAGAACAAGTTCTGGGAGCAGACGCTCGCGAACCTGGCCACGCACCTCGGGGTTGATGACCCGAAGGTGACGACGACGGTGACGTGCGTCGACAAGAAGCGCCAGTGGTCGCAGGCGAAGAACGTGAAGCACTCGGTCGCGATCCGCTCGACGCTCCACATGCTCAAGCCGGGTAAGAAGACCACCGGTTGACCTCTGCTCGGTAACGTCAGCAGCATGCACGATGCGATCGTCGTCGGTTCGGGGCCTAATGGCCTCGCGGCGGCGATCGTGCTTGCACGGGCGGGCCGCTCGGTGCTCGTGCTCGAGGGGCGCGACACGATCGGCGGCGGGCTGCGCACCGAGGAGCTGACGCTCCCCGGGTTCCGGCACGACACCTGTTCCGCGATCCACCCGCTCGGGATCGCCTCTCCGTTCATGAGGTCCGTGCCGCTCGCCGAGCACGGCGTCGAGTGGATCCAGCCGCCCTCGCCCCTCGCCCACCCGCTCGACGACGGAACTGCGGTGCTGCTGGAACGCTCGCTCGCCGAGACCGCGGCGGGCCTCGGTGACGATGGCCGCGCCTGGCGGCGCCTCCTCGATCCGCTCGTCGACGCGTCCGACGAGCTCGTGGCGGGTACGCTCGCCGGGCCACGGCCGCCCCGGCACCCGATTCACATGGCCCGCTTCGGGCTGAGCGCTCTGCGCTCGGCCTCCGGCCTCGCCCGCTCCCGCTTCGACGGTGACCGCGCCCGTGCGCTCTTCGCGGGGAACGCCGCACACGCGATGCTGCCGCTCGAGGCGAGGGCGACGGCCTCGTTCGGGTTGATTCTCGCGATGCTCGGCCACTCGGTCGGCTGGCCCCTTCCCCGTGGTGGCTCCCAGACGATCGCCGACGCGCTCGCCTCGTACTTCGTCTCTCTGGGAGGCGAGATCGAGACGGGCCACCAGGTCGAATCGCTGGCAGAGTTTGTGACACATCGTCACAAGCTTCTGCTCCTCGACGTGACGCCGCGGCAATTTCTTGCGCTGACGGGAGATCGGTTGGACGGTCGTTATCGGCGAGCGCTCGAGAAGTACCGCTACGGCCCTGGTGTCGTGAAGATCGACTACGCCCTCTCCGGGCCGGTGCCCTGGGTGGCACCGGAGTGTGCACGTGCAGCCACGGTCCACCTCGGCGGCACGCTCGACGAGATCGCGGCCGCCGAGGCCACGGTCTCGAAGGGCCGTCATCCCGAGCGGCCGTACGTTCTCGTCGCGCAGCAGAGCCTCTTCGACTCGACACGCGCACCGGCGGGACAGCACACGCTGTGGGCCTACACGCATGTCCCGAACGGCTCGACGCTGACGGAGGGCACAGTGGCGGCGATCGAAGCACAGCTCGAGCGCTTCGCACCCGGATTTCGCGACCTCGTCCTCGCGCGCAGCGTGCTCGATCCTGCCGCGATGGAAGCCCGCAATCCGAACTACGTCGGCGGCGACATCAACGGCGGCAGCGCCGACCTACGGCAACTCTTCGCCCGCCCGATCGCCCGCCCGAACCCGTACAAGACGCCGATCGACGGCGTCTATCTCTGCTCGTCGTCGACGCCACCTGGCGGCGGCGTGCACGGCATGTGCGGGTATCACGCGGCGCGGGCCGCGCTCCGGAACTAGCCGCGAAACGGGTTCTCGACGCGCACGCCCGCGTAGTCTTGCCCGTCGTTCAGATCCTCGGAGAGAACGACGTCGCAGCCGAGGGCACGCGCCGCCTCGATGATCGCTGCGTCCCAGTACGAGATCCTGAATCGATCACGGGTCTCGAACGCCGCCCGCATGATCGGCGGTGTCAGATCGGCGGTCGGGAACCGCAGGAACGACTCGACGAGCGACACGGCCTGCTCGTGCGCCAGAGGATCGACACGGCCGGATCGGGTCGCCTGGACGTAGAACTCCTGCAGGACCTGGACGGAGAGTCCGATGTCGCCCTCGTCGAGGACGTCGTTCGCTCTCTGTGCCTTCTCGCGCTCCTCCTCGGTACGCGAGATCGCGTAGAGGAGAACGTTCGTGTCAGCGAACCGCACGGTCGTGGAGCTCGTCGCGCCCGAGCCGGTCGCCTGCGCGGAACCGCTTGATCTCCCGCTGCACGCGTCGCTGTTGCTCCTCGAGTCGCTTCTTCTCGACGTCGAGACCGGCAAGCGAGGCGAGATACCGCGCGACGAGTGCGCTGACAGAGGTGCCGTTCTCCGCCGCCCGGATGCGCGCCGCCCGGTAGACGTCGTCTGCGACCGAGATCGTGATATTCTTCACAGTCTCACTATACCACAGTTTCACAGTCTACTTACAGCCGGAGAGCGACACCCGCTCACCGCGCGGGTGTGCAACGCCCTTAGAGCGCGTTTCAGAATGAAGCCTTGTGCCGCCGGGACGCGCTCTTACGGCCCGAGCAGGCTCGCCGGCACGACGCCGATTCCGTCGGCGCGGCGATACGCCTCGGGCCCTGTTGTGATCACGACGGCGTCGAGCAAGTCGGGGCCGAGCTTCCCGGCTAGCCAGCGGAGGTGCTTCACATCACCGTCCTCGATCGTGCGCGCGAGCTTCACCTCGATCGCGACGATGCGGCCGTCCCCCCGCTCGACGATGAGATCCACTTCGTGCTCCCCTCTTCCTGTTCGGAGGTGTTTGACCGTCGCTTCGACAGCCTGGGCGTAGACGCGCGTGCTCAGCGTCACGAGAGATTCGAACAGCGCCCCGAGGAGCGTGCCATCCCGGGGAATTGCGATGCTGAGTGGTCGAGCTCCCAGGAGGGCTCCTGCATCCACGCCGAGCAGTCGAGCTGCAAGCGCCGGATCCGCGAGTTGGTGCTTGGGTGGGGCCGAAAGTCGAGAGAACTGGTTCCGGCTCGGGAGCCAGGCAGGAACTGGATCGAGGATGTAGAGCCGCTCCAGCACATCACGGAACGGAATCGTCGTCGTCTTCGCCGGCTTCTCACCCTGTCCGCTCGTTGCTGCATCCCGGACGCGCTCCCACGTCGCGGTCGTTGACGACGATGCCGCATACGCGTTCATCCATCGCCGCAGCGCGATTGGATTTCGCACCTCACGGCCCATCTCCTCGAAATCACGGTCGACGATCCGTCCCAGGTAACCGTCGAGCTGCGCCCTGAGTGCGCGGCCGTGCAACCCGCGCAGACCGGGGAAGCCGGAGGCGAGGATCTCATCCGTGTAGGTCTCGAGCGACACGGCGGTCTGGCCACCGAGATGGGGCCTGTGTCCGTTGAGAAGCTCGGCCAGGCTAACCGTCGGAGATCCGACCCCCCGCTCGGCAAGGGACAGCGGCCGCATCCGCACACTGACGATTCGGGCGGCGCCGGAATGCATCCGGAGTGATCGGGGTTCTGCGGACCCGGCAAGCAGGAACGAGCCAGCCGCAGCTCCGGCATCAACCGCCCGCCTCACGAGATCCCAGGTCTCGGGCACGTACTGCCACTCATCGATCAGAACGGGGGAGATGCCGTCGAGCAGTCGCGCCGGGTCTGCTCGAGCTATCTCGCGTTGCGCCGGATCATCGAGAGAGTGCACGGTCGCAGCGCGCTGCATGCCGGTCGCCGTCTTTCCCACGCCCTTCGCGCCCTCGAGCGCGATTGCCGGGAGGCTCTTCGCAAGTTCATCGAGCTCTCCATCGACGATTCTGCAGCTGTAGGACGCGCTCACCATGACTCTACGATACCATTTTGGTCATAACTACAATACTAAAATGCAATCAATCACGCTACCAAATTGAGCAAGATCAGCAGCCGAGTGCGGCGCACACGGCGAACGCAGCCGCGTCGCCGAGCCGGGCGGCATCGTCGTCCCAGGGGCGCGGCCAGCTCGACATGCGCGCCACCACGCACCCGGACGGGTGGTGGACGAGCACCTGCTGCCCGTGGATGCCGTAGCCCGAGTAGATCCCCGCCTCCGCGTCGCGCACCCACCACTGGTCGCGGTAAAAGGCCGTCGGCGGCATGTCGTGCGAATCGGGCGATGACCGGAACGCCTCGATCCGGTCGGCGTCGGCAACCCGCAGGCGCTGTACCCACTCGCCCGGCACGACCTGGCGGCCGTCGATCTCACCGCCCTGCAGGAACATGAGCCCGAAGCGGGCGAGATCTGCAAGCGTGACGCAGAAGCCGCCGTCGACGAGCGGGAAGCCCCCGGGGCCGAGGAGCAGGTCGGCGTCGTGACCTGCCCCCATCGGCTGCCAGATTCGCGACGAGAAGAGGGACGCTAGCCGCTCTCCGGTGGCGCGCTCGAGGCACCAGCCGAGAACGTCGGTCAGGATCGACCGGTACTCGAACGGCCCCCCGTGCGGGCCTTGTGAGCTCATCGCGGCGATGTAGTCGGCGGGGAGTGGATCGTCCTCGAGCCGCGGTAACCAGCCGAGAATGCGAAAGCCGCGGTAGGCCTCCGACGTCTCATCCTCGTAATCGGATTCGTCGGAGGCGATGCCGGCGCGCATGTCGAGGAGGTGTTCGATCATGCACCCGTCCCAGCAGGAGCCGGCGAGCTCGGGCAGATGGTCGGTGACGAGGTCTGCCGGGCGGATGAGCCCTTCGCCGACGACAACGCCGGTGAGGGCGGCCGTCATCGACTTGGACACCGACTGGAGGATGTGCGACGTCTCGGGCTGCATCCCGAGGTAGCGCTCGAAGACGACCTTGCCCCGTTGGACGACAATGAACCCGTCGACGTCGGATCGTCGCAGAGCCTCCTGCAGAGGGACGGTGACGCCTCCATCGTCGATCGGAAGGTCGTCGAGATCGACGAGTTCGCGCGGCAACGGGCTGACCTGCTCCCCACGTCGCACCGCCGCACTCGGTACGAGCTCGCGGGTGTGCGAGACCGTCCAGCTGACGTTCTCGGGTCTCCACATGTTGTCGGGGGTGATCATCGGGTCGTCGTTCCGTTGGGTCGCTCGAGCGCTTCGGCGAGCAGCGTCGCCACGTCGGCCACGCGCATCTCCGAACCGTTCTGCTTGACCCCGTCGTCGAGCATGATCGTGCAGAAGGGGCAGGCAACGGCGAGCGTCCCCGCCCCGGTGGCCGCCGCCTCGCGCGCGCGCTCCTCGTTGATCTGGTTGCCGCGCTCCTCCATCCACATGTGCGCTCCGCCCGCACCGCAACAGAAGCCGCGCTTGCCGCTCCGCGCCATCTCGAGGGGCTTGCCGACCCGCGAGACGATCTCGCGCGGAGCCGAGATCACGTCGTTGTGGCGGGCCAGATAGCAGGAGTCGTGGTAGGTGATCTCCTCGGTGCCTGCGACCGGGTCGAGGCGGCCCTCCTGCAGGAGCTCGGCGAGCAGCTCCGTGTGGTGGACGACCTCGTAGTTGCCACCGAAGTCGGGGTACTCGTTCGCGAGCGTGTTGAAGCAGTGCGGACAGCTCGCGACGATCTTCGTCACCCCGGCATCGTTCATCGTCGTCACGTTCTGCTCGGCGAACGACTGGAACGTGTACTCGTTGCCCATCCGCCGCGCAGGGTCGCCGGTGCAGGACTCTCGTGGACCGAGCACCGCGAAGTCGACGCCGGCCGCTTGCAGGAGCTTCGCCGTGGACTGCGCCGTCGTCTTCGCGCGCTCGTCGTAGGAGGCGGCGCAGCCCACCCAGTACAACACGTCCGGGGCAGGGTCACCCGGCTGGAGCACGCGCACATCGAGCCCCTCTGTCCAGTCGGCTCGCTCCGTCTGCGGTTTGCCCCACGGGTTCTGAGAGCGCTCGACGTCACGCAGCATCGTCTCGCCGTCCGACGGGAAGCGTCCCTCGACCATGACGAGGTGACGACGAAGGTCGACGATATGGTCGACGTGCTCGATCGCCACCGGGCACTCCTCCACGCAGGCGCCACACGTGACGCAATCCCAGACGACGTCGTCGCTGACGGCGTTCGGGACGAGCGCGGTCGGCTCGAACGCGTCTCCCCCCTTTGCCGCAGCGAGCAGGTTCGGCCCCTCGGCGAAGAGCTGGTCGCGCAGGCCCATGATGAGAAGCTTCGGCGAGAGCTCCTTTCCCGTCGCGTAGGCAGGGCACACGTCCTGGCAGCGGCCGCACTCGGTGCACGACATCGTGTCGACCATCTGCTTCCACGTCATGTCCGCGATCGTCGCCGAGCCAAACCGCATTTCTGCCTCGTCCTCGACCGTGAAGTCGAGCGGCTCGAGGCGGCCGCGCCGCCCGGTGCGGCCGAACCAGACGTTGATCGCAGCTGTCGCGATGTGCAGGTGCTTGGAGTGCGGCAGATAGGCGAGGAAGCCGACGACGAGCAGGACGTGCGCCCACACGAAGATCCGCTCGCGTACCTCGGCCCACGTGCCCTCGCCAAAGACCTGCGCGATCGCGTTCGAGACGGGCGACCACGACGCGGGCCACTCGTTCAGCCCGGTCGCGATCAGAGCGGCGTGCCAGAGCAGAAGGGTGAGGACGATCATCGCGATCAGACCGAGAATCAGATCGGCCTCGCCGAGGTGGCTGCCCTTGAAGCGATCGGGCCGCTGCACCTTGCGGATCCAGAACGCAGAGATGACTCCCACGAGGACGAGGACGACGAAGAGATCGACGAGGAACGCGAACCAGCCCTGGTGCCCGAGCCACGGGAGCGTCGAGCCCTTCGAGACGGCCCCGATCAGCGCCATGATGATCGTCGGGAAGAGGATCAGAAAGCCCCAGAAGATGAGGGCGTGGATCAACCCGGGGCCGAGCCGCTGGAACAGCTTCTTCTGCCCGAGGACGACGACGGCCTCGTTACGCACGCGCCGCGGGACATCGTCGGTACGGGAGACAGGCTTGCCGAGACGGACGAGTTGGGTGAGCATCAGCGCGCGGCGGCCAAAGAGCGCACCGGCGACACCGAGTACGACGAGGAGCGCCAGTCCGGAGACGTACGTCACGGGGTCAGGTCTTCCACGTTCCGCCGGGAGTCGCGCGAGCCGTCCAGCCGGGCGGGGGCGGAACGTGGAAGACCTGACCCCA
>JBKJVI010000114.1:0-2919 GCA_046590225.1 Gaiella sp.
GAGCGCGGAGTGTCTGCGTCGTCGGTTGTAGAACACCTCGATGTAACGCGCGAGGCAGCGGCGGGCGTGGGCGAGCGTCGGGAGGGCGGTGCGGTAGACGCATTCGACCTTGAGCGAGGCGAAGAACGTTTCCGCTTGCGCGTTGTCCCAGCAGACGCCGGTGCGTCCCATCGACTGGCGTACCTTGAGCCGCCGGCAGACACGCCCGAACGACCCGGAGGTGTATTGGGCGGATTCAAGTGGTCGTCGGAACACCTCGATGATGGAGGTGTCGGGTGGGGACGATGCGGGAGCGGCAGCGGCAGGTGCAGTTGTATCGGGGGCAGGTGCATTCGCCGGGGCGGCCGACGGTGGCGTGGCGCGCGGATCGGGTTGGGTTCTGGGCGGCGGTCGCGGGTGGGTTGAAGACGGAGGACGCTGCCGGCGTGGCGGGTGTGTCGTCGCCGGTGGCGTTCCGCTGGTTTCGCCACGCTGGTGGCGTGAATCCATGTCTTACTCCAGAGGTGTCAGGTCGTTTCCTCTCGTTCGCCGAGCGGGAAGAGATCGCGATCCTGCGGGCGCAAGGGCTTGGCGTGCGGGAGGTGGCGCGCCGGTTGAATCGGAGTCCGTCGACGATCTCGCGGGAGCTGCGTCGTAACGCGTCGACGCGGACGTGGCGGCTCGACTACAAGGCGTCGATCGCGCAGTGGCATGCCGAGCGTCGTGCCCGGCGGCCCAAGGCGGCCAAACTCGTCGCGAACGAACGGCTCTGCGCCTACGTGCAAGACCGTCTGTCGGGTGTGGTGCGCTGCCCCACTGGTCGGGCGGTGGGGCCGGAGGGGCCCAAGTGGTCGGGCAAGAACAAGCCGCATCGCGGGGACCGCCGTTGGGTGCAGGGTTGGAGCCCTGAGCAGATCGCGAGCCGGCTTCCGGTCGAGTTCCCCGATGATAAGTCGATGCGGATCAGCCACGAAGCGATCTACCAGGCCCTTTACGTGCAAGGCCGTGGGGCGCTCAAGCGTGAGCTGGTCGCGTGTTTGCGTACCGGCCGCGCGTTGCGCGTCCCCAGGGCCCGGGCGAAACGGACGGCGTGGGCGCACGTCACGCCCGAGGTGATGATCAGCGAGCGGCCTGCCGAGGCCGACGACCGGGCCGTGCCCGGCCATTGGGAAGGCGACCTTCTGATCGGGCTCGAGCGGTCTGCGATCGGCACCCTGGTGGAGCGCACAACGCGGTTCACGATGCTGATCCATCTGCCTCGCGAGGACGGCTTCGGCACTGTCCCGCGCACCAAGAACGGGCCTCCATTGGCCGGCTACGGCGCGGTCACGATGAAGAACGCGTTGGCCTCGACGATGACGGCCCTGCCCGAACAGCTGCGCCGCTCGCTGACCTGGGATAGAGGCAAAGAGCTATCCGCTCACGCGCAGTTCAAGGTCGAGACGGGCATCCCCGTCTACTTCGCCGACCCGCACAGCCCCTGGCAGCGCGGGTCGAACGAGAACACCAACGGGCTGCTGCGCCAGTACTTCCCCAAAGGAACCGACCTCGCCCGCTGGAGCGCCGAAGAGATCGAAGCCGTCGCCTCGGCCCTCAACAGCAGACCCCGCAAAACGCTCGGCTGGAGAACACCGGCAGAAGCACTGAACGAGTATTTACTATCAAGTCAAAAGCAAAGTGTTGCGACGACCGGTTGAGTCCGGTTTGACAGCCCCTGTCGCTGTGAAAAATCGCGTTGGGTTTGAGATGGCCGTTCCGTTCTGCCATCTCCAGCGCGTCGGTCACCAACGTTGCGGTGGCGCGGTTGGAGACGCTCCAGCCGACGACCATCTTCGTAGCGAGGTCGATCACGACGGCCAGGTAGGCCCAGCCGGCCCAGGTGCGGATGTAGGTGATGTCCCCGACCATCCGGGTGCCGGGCTCGCTGCTTTGGAAGTTACGTTCGAGCAGATCGGGTGCCGGCGTCGCGTCGGGATCCTGAACGGTGGTGACCTTGTAGGCGCGTGGTTGCGACCCATGCAGGTCCTGCTCTCGCATCACGCGCCGCACAAGGTGCTCCGAGACAACGGTGCCGGTCTCGACGAGCTCGCGGTGGACACGCCGGTAGCCGAAGATGCCGTCGCTCTCCTCATGCGCAACGGCAGCCACACGCGCGATCTGCGCACGCCTGGTCGCTGCCACAGACAGCGGCCGACCCGACCAGGCGTAGAAGCCGCTCGTCGACACCTGCAGCAGCTTGCAGCCGCGGACGATCGGGAAGGACGCCTTCTCCGCCTCGATGAACGCGTAGCGCTCGCTCACCGACGCTCCCTGGCGAAGAAGGCCGCGGCTTTTCCCAGGAACTCGTTATCCAGCTTCAGCTGTCGAACCTCGCGCTCCAGCTCCGCAAGCCGCTGACGCTCCGACAACGACAACGGCGTCTCTGAAACCGGGTGCTCGTCACGGAACTTCGCGACCCAGTTGCCCAGGGTGCCGTCGTTGATCCCCAGCTGCCGCGCCACCTGCGCGATCGGCCGCGAACCCTCGATCACAAGCCTGACCGCTTCCTCCTTGAACTCCGGCGTAAACCGGAACCGTTCTCTCGACATGATCTCCTCCTCGATCCTGATGGATTGCGGAGATCACTATCCGAAGAACTCAACTCACTTCACTGGCCCCTTGAAGCGGTGACGATGGAGGAGGTGCGCTCGTTCAAGTCGTCGGTGCGGGAGCACTGTGATCTTCTCGCGATTCAGGGTGGATCGGTGCTCGGTTCCGCGGTCGCGGCGATCCTGCCGCAGCGCTCTGACCTCGCCTTCGTGCTTGTCACGGTGCTGGAGGATCGGCGCAGGATGGGTGCGGGAACGGCCCTTTACGAGGCTGTCTCGGCCTGGGCGGATGGTCGGTTGCTCGACCTGCTCTGGGCGCCCGTCGAGGAAGATGACGTGGAGAGCATCGGTT
>JBKJVI010000147.1:0-8425 GCA_046590225.1 Gaiella sp.
AGTCGGGCTCCTCGATGCCGTCCGCCCGGCCGCGACGATCATCGATGACATCGAGGCACAGGCACTCGAGCTGCTCGGAGCGACCGCCGCCGCGGTCACACGAGAGCGGCCAGGAGCGCAAGAAGATCCGCGTGAGGCGTACCAGGCGACGAGGCACGAGCTCGAGCGGTTGTGGGACGAGCAAGCCGGCGGCAAGCCGGCTGCGGAGCGGCCGACGACCGGTGAGGGCGCGTGACCGGAGGAAAGGTGAGCTCTCCTCAGGAGAGGCGGACTTGGTTTCCGACGACCGGGAGTGGGGAAGGACGTTCGCATGCAACCGCTTCGGCCTTCGCTGCCTCGCTCCGTCAGGGACACCTGTGCGGTGTCGTTTTCGCGCCTTGTAGCTGTCCCCGCCGAGGTGATAGCTGACGGTCAGGCGTACCGCATGCGACTGCGGGACAAGCCAGCGGTAGGCGCAACGCTGAGCCATTCCGTTCCCGGTTGTCGTGGTTGAGGCGAGAAGCGACTCTGGCGGATGGGTTATCGTCGCCAATCGAGTCGATGAGGAAGCGTGGGCCAGCCTGTCAAACCAGCTGGCGCCGACGGCCTCGTGACGTCCTGACGAATGGGCGCCAGGAAGACCAAGTGAGGTTGGGCCCCGCACTCTGGAAACTGTGTGAGCACAAGGCGATTTCGGGACGCGTGGTACGGGGCCGCGCCGTGAGGGGGCGTGGTGCGCATGTTGACGATTCTTGACGGTTCGACGTTCGTCATCAGTGATGACATCGGTGATGTGGCGACTGGCGCCGAGGGGGTGTTTGCTGATGACACGCGGATGCTTTCGCGCTGTCGGCTCTTGCTCGACGGCGAGAGCCCGGTGCTTCTCACCTCACGGGCGGCCGACTATTTCAGCGCGACCCACTATCTTCGAAACGCTCCTACGGATCTCATTCCTTCCGACACGCTCTCTGTGTCGCGGGAGCGCTTCGTAAGCGACACCGTGACGGAGCATCTTGTTCTTAGCAACGAGAGCATGGGCGAGCTGTCGTTTGCCGTCGAACTTGAGCTTGCCTCCGACTTCGCAGACATTCTCTCGGTTAAGGCTCATGACTTTGCGTTTGGTGATCCTCCGTCGGCGTCGCCTCTCCCTGCGGAGATTCTCTGCTCGCCGAGCAACGGATCGACCCTTGTGGTTGAAGATGCCGACGGTTATCGGACAACGATCAGGTTTTCTCGCCCGTTCGAGAGCTCGGCCTCGGGTGCACGTTTTGCCATCTCGCTTGCCTCGCACGTTCGCTGGGATCTCACGTTCGAGGTGAGCTTCGGCTCTCACGTTTCTGCGGAGCCGCTGTCGCGCGCCCGTACGTTCGGTACCGGGCTCCAGCACGTACGTGACGCACTGTCGGCCTGGAAGCTGCGGGTTCCTCGGCTTCCTCCCTTTTCTCGAACGGCGTGACCAGTTCGACATCGTTCACGACCATTCGGGCCTCGTCGGGCTCACGATGTTCGGGCTCACCGACTGCCCGACGATGCATACCGTCCACGGACCCCTGACAGGCGACCCCGGCGACGTTTACCGGAAAGTCTGCTCGATCGTCCCTCACGCCGGCCTCATTTCTCTGACCCACAACCAGCGGCGCCCGCTCCCTGACCTTCCTTGGCTGGCAAACGTCCCAAATGCAGTCGATGTAACGCGATATTCGACGAATCGTCAACCCGGAGACGCGCTCCTTTTCCTCGGTCGGATGAGCCCCGACAAAGGCGCTCACCGGGCAATTCGCGTCGCGAAGCGTCTCGGCCGACCACTCGATATCGCCGCCAAGTGTCGCGAACCAGCCGAAATCGCGTACTTCGACAAGTTCGTCGCACCACATCTCAACTGCGACATCCGCTACGTGGGCGAAGTCGACCACACGGAGAAATGCGCTCTTCTAGCGAGCGCTCACGCGCTCATCGTGCCGATCGAATGGGAAGAGCCGTTCGGGCTCGTGATGATCGAGGCCCTGGCCAGCGGCACACCCGTCGTCGCGATGCGTCGCGGCTCGGTACCGGAAATCCTGCGGCACGGCGAAACGGCGTTTATCGCCAACGATCTCGCAGAAATGATTGCCCTCGTCGACCGCGCAACGGAACTCGACCCGGCCCGCCTCCGACAGGAGGCAGAGGCACGCTTCTCGGTCGCACGGATGGTCGAAGGCTACCTCCAAGCCTACGAAACCATGATCGTGCGCGAGCCAGAGTCGGTCCTCTCCGCCATCGCTTGACGGCGCGCGGAACAGACAACCACCAATCGAAGGAGCACAAGTCCTCCGAGTCCGGCGGTCAGGCGGCTTCGTTCCGTTCGCGGGCAGGATCGTTCGGGGCTGACCGTTGGGAGGCCAGGCGTTGCGCCTCGGCGTTGATCTCGGCGCCGAAGAGGAGAGCGGCGCTCGTCAGCCACAGCCAGATCAACATCACGACGACCGCGGAGAGCGTGCCCCACGTCTTGTTGTAGGAGCCGAAGTTGGCCGAGTAGAACGCGAAGCCTCCCGAGGCGATGAGCCAGATCACGACCGATGCTCCCGCGCCGGGTGTGACCAGCCTCCAGTCCGGCTGGTCGGCGTCCGGGCCGAGGTACAGCAGGATCGCGAATGCAAAGAGAAGACCCAGCGCGAGGATGGGCCACTGGGCCGTCCACCAGGCCCACGCCACGAGGCTTGGTTGGCCACTCGCGTTACCGATCCACCGCTCCAGGTATGGCCCGAGCACGAGCAGTCCGCCGACGAGTGCCGCGGCACCGACGAGGCAGACGACGATGACGAGGGCGACCACTCGCTTGTGCAGGAAGCCGCGTTCGTCATTGTGGTCGAACGCGGTCGTGATCCCCTGCATCAGCGTCGTGGCGGCCGACGAGGTCGTCCACAGGGCGAGGGCGGCACCGATCACGGTCATCGCAAGACCGGCGCGGGGGGATTCGGCGGACCGGCGGAGACTGTCTCCGAGCAGCGTCGTCGCCTCCGCGGGCATCACGGCGTTCGCGCGTTGGAGCAGGCGGTCGACATCTTCGGCGCTCGCAACGAGCGAGAAGACACCGAGCACGACGAGCAGCGCCGCGGGGATCGCGAGGAACAGTGAGTAGGCGAGCGCCTGGGCCGTCGTGCTGACCCGGTTCCTCCGCGCTCCGGCGACCGCCCCTCGGAGTACGGTCCGAGTATCTGCGGCCCACCCGGAAGTGCCGGGAGGTGCCACCGTGGATGCCCGCGAGGTCACTTCTGTCATCTCGATGCTGTCCGACGTGCCTACATCGACTCGCCCGGCGGTACTGCTCGCGGACCGCCCGGCTGCGTCTCCTCGTCTGGCCCGGAGACGGTGAACTCCTTCTTCTCGCTCGGATCGACGACGATCGTCTCCGAGGTCTGAAGACCCGGCTTCTGCTGTTGCGATTCGAGCAGATTGATGTCGATCGGCTGTTCGGGCACCTGCTCCTCTGGCCGTTGAGCCGCGCCGCCATCCTCGCTGTTTCGCTGCGGCTGGTCATCCTCTCGCGGAGGCGCCTGGTATTCGTCCTCGCCGATGAGAACTCTCTCGATCGCGTGAGGGTCTCGGCTCCCGGTAGTCACCGTCCCGCTCCTTTCCTCGCTGTCTTTTTCCTCGCTGTCTTCCAGGGTCATACCCTGTTCGCACTGCGCCCACGCCTCGCCGCGACGTTCCGACCCGAAGGACGTTTGTCGCTTCTCGGAACGGGTACGACGTAGCGACCGAATTGTCCACTGATGGAAGGTTGCTATGGCCGATACCGAGGCTGGTCGAGGTGATGCAAGCATGGAGTCGATGGTCGGCTCGAAGGTTGCCGCGCAGCACAAGGACGCATCGTTGCTCGCAGACAAGGGCGAGGAGAAGCGCGAGGACTACGGCAGCACGGGGGGCAACGAGGAGCAGTCGACCCCTGACACCGACCGGGGTTGATTCCACGGCAGCAGGTAGGTCAGGGGTCTACTCCGCCAGCACGAACCGGACCTGCGATTCGCCACACCTCTATCGTGCAAGGCGTCTCTCGGAACGGCTCCGAGGGGCGAAGACGCCAGAGCGGGCGGCGACGGGATCACGCGCGAACTCCACGTCACCCTGCGTCATCGTTGTCCACCCTACGCCTGGCTCAACAACGCGTACTGCGCGCCCGTCGGCGAGGTGCGACCTCGCTCGAGCGGCAGCGGGTTCGATGTCGTTCTCGAGGAGTCCGAGATCATCTGGGAATCGATCCCGTCGCGCATCTCACTGGACGGCGAGACCGTGGAGACGTACCGTCTGCCTCGATGGACGCACCCGAATCGGGTTACGCACCGCCTCCGGGGCAGGCCGCGATCGTCGAGGCGCTCAAGCGCGGCGACGAGCGGACCTTCTCCGACCTCGTGGTGGAGTTCAGCCCGTCGATGCTCCGCGTCGCCCGGATGTACGTGTCATCAGGGGCCGTCGCCGAGGAGGTGGTTCAGGAAGCGTGGCTCGGGGTCATCTCGGGCATTGACCGCTTCGAGGGTCGAGCGTCCCTCAAGACCTGGATTTTCCGGATTCTCACGAACATCGCGAAGACACGCGGTGAGCGGGAGGGGCGGAGCGTCCCGTTCTCCTCGGTCGGGGGCCGGGAGGGCGAGGGCGAGGCCGCTGTCGATCCCGACCGTTTCCTCGACGCCGGACGCTGGGCCGGTCACTGGACGTCGGCGCCGAGCCGCTGGTCGGAGCTCCCGGAGGAGCAGCTCGTGGGCCGCGAGACGGTTGGCGTCGTCGAGGCTGCGATCGCCGCGCTTCCCGAGGTGCAGCGGACGGTGATCACGCTCCGCGACGTCGAAGGCTGGAGCTCGGAGGAAGTCCGTAACGCTCTCGACCTGAGCGAGACGAATCAGAGAGTCCTCTTGCATCGTGCGCGGTCGAAGGTGCGGAAGTCTCTCGAGGTATATCTGGACGGAGAGCAGACGTGAGCGACCAACAACTGACCTGTGAAGAGCTCGTCGAGATCGTGACCGAGTACCTTGAGGGTGGGCTGAGCGACGCCGAGCGCGAGCGGTTCGAGGAACACGTGGTCGTCTGTAGCGGCTGCGCGAACTACCTCGACCAGATCCGAATGACGATCGAGCTCGCAGGACGCGTTACGGTCGACGACTTGATGGACGAGAAGAAGACCGACCTGCTTGCAGCGTTCCGGGACTGGAGGCGCGCGTGATTGCCTGGAAGTTCCTGGCACCCGGCGCAATCGGCCCGTTCAGTCGTGTGACGTGGCCAACCCCAACCGACGGCGTTTCGGGACTGTGGCTCGAAGCGCAGGTTCACCCCTGCGCGTCCGGGGTCCACGCGTGCGAGGCGTCCGATCTCCCGTTCTGGCTCCATGCGGAGCTCTGGGAGGTCGAACTCGAGGGCCCGATTGTGCGCACTGGTCGTAAGGTCGTCGCTCCGCGCGGTCGCCTGGTTCGACGGATCGATGCGTGGAACCGCGGGGCCATGCACGACTTCTGCGAAGACTGCGAGGCGCGCGTCGAGGAGTACGCTGTTCAGTCGGATGAGGCAGCGGCGCATGTGGCCGATCTCGCGGATGACGTCGAGGATTGTCACGCTGCGGCCGCGGGTGACGATGCGTCGCGCGCGGCGGAGGCCGCCGGCGGGAGCGTGCTGCGGACAGCCGAGCGAATCGCGCAGTCACGTTTCCTTGTCGCTCGGCTAGGGCTCGACGGCGGCGACCGAGCTGCGGCGTAGGAGCGTCAGCGCTCCGAGGGGGAAGAGCAGGACCGAGAGAATGCCGGCACCCACGAGCGCCGCAGCGGTTTGCGCATCGATCGTCCCGAGCTCGAGGCCGATCTGCGTCGCCGCGACGATGAACGGAAGCGACGTCGCTTGTAGGAGCGCAGCGACGGTGGAGCGTCGGCTGCCGATCTCGCTGCGGTAGAGAAACGCTGGTAGGCCGCGCACGGCGAGGAGCGCGAGGAGGAAGACCGGAACCCGCGAGAGCGCCCCGGCACTCGATGTCAGCGCGTCGAGGTCGAAGCGGACACCGCTGACGACGAAGAAGATGGGGATGAAGATGCCGAAGCCGGCCGACTCGAGCTTGAGTCGGAAATCGGGGTGCGTCATCTGGCGATCCCGGTCGAGGAGCGTGAGAAGCGCTCCTGCCATGAACGCGCCGAGGATCGTCTCGAGCCCGAGTCGGTCTGCCACGAAGGCGAACACGATTAGAAGCAGAAACGCGCCGCGGATCCGGATCTGGGCGGTCGTGTCCTGGAGCCGGAACAGCACCTGCGAGAGCGCGCGTAGTCTCTCGGCTCCGGCGACCGCGAGCCCGATCGCGCCCGCGACGACGACGAACCCGCCGAGCAGGATCGCCTGCGATCCGATCCCGCCACCCTCGCGGCTGAACAGCAGCGAGAGCAGGATGATTGCTCCGAAATCGGCGATCGATCCGGCCGCAACCACGAATTGCCCGAACCGCGAGCTGATCTCGCCCGCATCCTTGAGAACCGGAACGACAATCCCGAGGGACGTTGCGGTGAGCACGATCGCGACGAAGATGCCGTTGCCCGCAAGATCGGCGGCGTGCAATCCGAACCCGAACCCGAGGGCGATGGCGAAGGAGACGACGAATCCGAGCGCTGCGAGGCGCAGCGGCCGGCCGCGCAGCTCGTGAACGTCGATCTCGAGGCCCGCGAGAAAGAGCAGAAACGCGAGGCCGATCAGCGCCAGGACAGACAGCGGCTCGTCGATTGTGACCCAGCCGAGCACGGATGGCCCGACGACGATTCCGGCCACGATCTCGAGGACGACCGCCGGCAGCTTCAGTGCAGGGACGAACCCGAGCGCGAGCGGCACGAAAAAGGCCAGGGCGACGACGATGAGCAGGTTGCCGAAGTGAAGGCCCGTCATTTCTGGATCTCCAATTGCGATTCAGACACCGAGTCGTTGGTCGCCTTCCGATGGTTTTGCATGTACTTCGACCCTATTCCTCTCGGTCACCGCGGCTGCTGTGGCCTGTCTCTCGCTCCCGTCGCGAGGAGCGGGTCGAGCGTTACCCCGATCTCTGCAAGCGGCGGTGGTACGCCCGCTGAAGGCAGCTTGTGCCACAGTTAGCGGATGCTCCTCTATAACTCGGCTGTCTCCGGGAATTGCTACAAGGTTCGCCTCCTTGCGGCGCATCTCGATGTGCAGCTCGAGCTGCGCGAGCTCAGCGTCATCGACCGCTCGGATCGGGCCGACACGATCGGCGACCTCAACCCCGCGCTGCGCGTACCGACGCTCGTGCTCGACGACGGTCGGGGCCTGCCCGAGTCGAATGCGATCCTCTGGTACCTCGGAGATGGCAGCGACTATGTTCCGACCGATCGGTACGAACGGGCGCAGGTGTTGCAGTGGCAGTTCTTCGAGCAGTACCAGCACGAGCCTGCGATCGCTGTCGTGCGCTTCCTGCTCGCGTATTCCGGTGAGGCGGAGAAGCACGCGGAGCGGATCGAGCGTCAGGTCGAGAGCGGCTACGCGGTGCTCGACATCATGGAGCGCTATCTCGCGGGCCACACGTACTTCGTCGGCGAGCACTACTCGATCGCCGACATCACGCTCTACGCCTACACGCACGTTGCGCACGAGGGTGGCTTCGACCTCGAGGGCTACCCGGCTCTCCTCGGCTGGCTCGAGCGAGTCGCCGCTCAACCCGGCCACATCGCGATCGACGCCTGAACGGTCGCGCTAGCCGTCCGTGTTGATCATCGCGGGCGCGGCGGCGTCGAAGTAGTCCCGAAGCAGCGTGTCGAGCTCCTCCGGAAGCGCCTGCTCGTCGAGGGACGCACGCATGTGGGCAAGCCAGCGCTCGCTTGCGGCTCGATCAATCGGGAAGTGCGCGTGGCGCATGCGCAGCCGCGGGTGACCGCGCTCGAAGGAGTAGGTGCGAGGGCCACCCCAGTACTGCACGAGGAACATCCGTAGCCGTTCCTCCGCCTCGTCCAGCTCCTCGGGCGGGTAGAGCGGGAGCAGGACCGGGTCCTCGCGGACGCCGGTGTAGAAGTGGTGCACGAGCCTGCGGAAGGTCTCCTCGCCGCCGACGGCGTCGTAGAACGTCGGCGTGTCCTCGCCGCCGGCCGGAATACTCACGTCGTTCATGGTGTCAGACAGGGAGGACGCACCCGACGATCGACCCGACGCACCGACCACTGGAGGACAGATGGCCACGACGCGCACCGCAAACGCCCACTGGGAAGGCTCGCTCACGGAGGGCAAGGGCAGCGTGTCCCTGGACTCCTCCGGGATCGGGACGTACGACGTGAGCTGGCCGGCGCGCTCGGAGGAGCCCAACGGGGTGACCAGCCCCGAGGAGCTCATCGCGGCCGCCCACTCCACCTGCTTCTCGATGTCGCTGTCGAACGAGCTGACCAAGGCCGGTCACACCGTCGAGACCATCGACACCAAGGCTGACGTCACCTTCCAGCCCGGCAAGGGC
>JBKJVI010000058.1:0-3473 GCA_046590225.1 Gaiella sp.
GGCCTCGAGGTAGTACGCCTTGCCGTTCAACATGATCGTCGCGTCTGTCGTTGGTGTCGCAGGCACCGCAGGCCCCGCTCCTGCGCCGCCAGGATCGGAGGCGGTATCGGTGGTGCCGGTCTTTCCGGGCTGCGTATCGGACAGCGTGGGCGTGGACGTCGGCTCCGTCGTGCCAGAGAGCTCATCCGAGGTCTGCGGGACGAAGGGATCCTTCACCTCGAAGAGGCTGAACTTGACGAGCTGGCCCGCATCGAGCGCAGGGCGCCCGGCACCCTGAATCGTGACACCGGCGAGGACTGCGGTTGGGCGCGGCCCCGCGAACGTCACAGCGGCAGCAGACCCACCCGACGGCGTCGTGACGCCGCCCACAGTGGGGCTGGGAGTCGCCGCGGCCTCGGTTGTGGGAACGGGAGCAGCGGCAGACGAGCCGCCCTTGAGGAGTTTCGGGCCCTGGAGCGCACCCACGGCAAGGAGCAGTACGCCCCCCACGACGAGGATGACCTTTTGCTTCTTTGCCTTGGCAGCAGCTACGTCTTCGCGTGTCTTGGCCATCAGGGAGTCACTCCTGCTGCAACCGTTCCGCTCTGGGCAGAGCCGGCGGGCGTGGTTGACGGATCGGGGGTGGGTGGCGGAACCGGCGCGCTGAAGGAGTAGGCGTTCAGCGTCACCTCGGCCTTCACGATCGGGAACTTCTTGAGGTTCTCGGGCTCCTTCATCTCGACGCGCGTGACCGAGTACAGGCGCCCTCTCGCGTCGAGCCGTTTGTTCCGTACGGTGACGAGAGCGCGCAGATCGCCGAGGAACCGCGAGATGTCACCGAAACGCCCCTGGACGGCGACGTCGAGAGGCTGTTGCAGGTAGCCGGTACCGAGAACGGGCGCGGACGGCGCGATCGAGCGGAAGTCGAGCGCATTACGAGCCGCGAGCCGGTTGACGTCGAGGAGAATCTCCGACATGCCGGGGTCGTTGGGCAACGCCTTGGTCAGGAGATAGAGGTCGCTGGGCTTGACATTCACGCTCGCCGAGGGCCGAGCAAGAGCGAGACGGCGCTGCGACAGCTCGGCGCGCGAAGCGCTGACCTGGGTCTCGAGCTCTGCCGCTGTCGACTTCTGTGGCGAGATGAGCAGGAACCAGGTTGCAGCCATGATCAGCAAGCCGCCCACGACGACCGCACCGATCCGACCCTTGGGGGAGTCGAGCAGTGTCTTCATGACGCACCTCCCGTTGAGCTCAGATCGGCAACGATGACGAATCGCACCACTTCCTTCTTCCCGACCGTCTCCCGCTGGCTCGAGGTCAGCGTGACCCTCTTGAGCGACGGGAGGGTCGCGAGTCGGGCGAGCAGGCGCGCAACATCCGGCTGGGTGTACGTGTACCCCTCGATCACGACCGCCGTCGGAGCAGGCTGGCCGCCACCGGGAGTCGTGGCAACAGCGGCCGCTGTCGTCCCATCGGCGAGGTTGGCGTTCTCGGGAAGGCTGGCGGAGAGGCTCTTGAGCCAGACGTTTGTCGGGAAGACCCGCGCCATGTCACGGAAGACCGAGTCCCAGGCGAGCCTTCCACCGAGAACGCTCGCGATCGCCGTAGCACGAGCGGCCTCATTACCCACGACCGACGCATCGATATCGGGCCCGGTCGGCGTCGGGAGGGCAGCGATCTCGGCCTTGACGGCTGCAAGCTCGGCTCGACTGTCCGCGGCCTTGCCGTGGGCGCCCAAGTACATGGCACCGAGCGCGATCAGTGGAACGGCGGCTGCAATCGGAGCGCCGACTGCGATCATCGTCGAGCGCGTGCTCCGCGTCTTGACGGCGTCCTTCGGCAGCAGATCGACGCTCCGCATGGCGATGTCGTCGATCGCGAGTCCGATCGGAACAGCCATCGATCCGATGATCGCCTCGATGTCAGCGCCGATCTCGATCGATGTCGTGACGCGGCCGAGCGGGTCGCCGACCGAGACGTTGACGCCGATCATCTGGTTGAGTGCTTCTCCGAGGCCCTCGAGGTGCGAAGTGCCGCCGGTGATCACGACCCCGCCGATACCGAGCGACTCGTCCTGTGTCTGGTAGAACTGGAGCGAGCTGACGAGCTCCCGTGCGAACGGCGCCAGACGGAGCCGAACGGCGTCGAGTGCCCGCGTGCGGGAAACGTCGTCGAGGCCGTCGAACTGCCGACCGGGGCCTGACAGAGAGAGGTGCTTGAGGATCGTTGCCGCTTCGGCCGGGTGAACTTCTAGCGTTGAGGTGATCGCCTCGACGAGGGCGCTGCCGCCCCAGTCGAAGACCCGGGTGAACTCGCAGGCGCCGCCGCCGGCGACGAGGAGCGTCGATGATTCATGCCCGATCGAGACGACGACGGTCGCCGTGTCGTCGGCGGCGCGGACGGCAAACGGCTTGGGTTCGACGAAGGCGCGCAGCAGCCCGAGTGCTTCCAGGTCGATGCCGGACAGCTTGATTCCGGCGCGCCGCGCGACCTCTGCATACGGCTCGACCTGGTCGCTCGGAGCGACGACCAGCAGGACGCGACGAGTGGGCTCGCCCGCCTCGTTGGGACGCTCTTCGAGAACACGATAGTCGAGCACCGATTCGTGCGCGGCGACGGGCAGCACCTCGTGAGCCCTGAACCGGACAGCATTGTCGAAGCGGGTCTCGTCGTCGATGCCGATGATGTCGAAGGTGCGAACGCCGATCCTGTTGCTCGCAAGTCCGATCCGCACGTCCTTCTTCGGGAGCTTCTCCTCGTCGAAGAACGCCTTCAACGCGTTCGAGAGCGCGTCGATGTCCTTAACCTCACCGTCAACGACGATTCCTGCGGCGAGTGGGCGCCGTGCCAGGTCGACGAGCTCGTGTTTTCCGTTCGATTCGACGACGACGGCCGCGGCGATCTGGGAGGCGCCGATCTTCAGGCCGACAACATGGCGGCCCTTCGCAGCTCCACCACGTGCGCTCTTGCGCTTCGGGGTTTTCTCGCTCTGCTCTCCCTTCCTGGGTCGGCGCGCGGAGAACCGCCCCTGGGGCGGAGGCGTATCCTCGATGAAGAGATCGTCGAGCTCCGAGGGTGTCTCGGTCTCGGGCATCGCAGCGGCCTCACCGACGGGAACGGGCTCGGCATCGTCCGCAAAGGGCTCGACCTCAACAGATTCCACGTCATCGGCCACGTCATCATTGGTCGTCTCCGCCACGTCGCTCGAGTCGGCCTCGATCTCGCCGTCCGACTCAGCGACGGCAGCCGGGTTCGGGCCGTTATCGGCATCGAGATCGACGGGCGACTCGACGGAAAGCTCCGGGGTGTCCTCGGGGGAGGCAACGACCTCGGCGACCACGAGAGTATCCGACTCCACCGCTTCCGCGCCCGGATCGGATGTCTCTTCGGACGCCGCACCCTTGCGACGGAAGCTGATCTCACGCTTGTAGAACGGAACCTTCTTCTCGACGACCTCCGCCATCGGCGACTCGCTGTCCAACTCGACGGTGTCG
>JBKJVI010000135.1:0-3850 GCA_046590225.1 Gaiella sp.
GACACGTTCTAGGATTGTCGACAATCTTCCCAGCGCGACGAAAGGTGGCCCGATGAGCGTCAGAGCCGGCGTCGACACCGGTGGAACGTTCACCGACCTCGTCCTCTACGACCCCGATACCGGCGAACTGCAGATCGCGAAGGTCTCTTCCACGCCCGCCGCACCGTCGCGTGCCGTTTTCGACTCCTTCGCCAAGGCCTCCATCGACACGACCGCGATCTCGACGTTCGTCCACGGGACGACGGTTGCGACCAACGCTCTGATCGAGCGGAAGGGTGCGCGCGTGGCGTTGCTGACCACGGACGGCTTTCGGGACATCCTCCGAATCCAGCGCACCATGCGACCAGGGCACTTCGACCTTCACTGGGTCAAGCCAAAACACTTCGTCCCGCGCTCGAACTGCATCGGCATTCCCGAGCGCATTCTGTCGGACGGCGAGGTCATGCTGCCACTCGACGAGGCCCGGGTTCGTGAAGAGATCACGCGGCTTCGCGACGACGGCACCGTTGCCGCGATCGCCGTCTCCTATCTCTTCTCCTACGTCAACCCTGCCCACGAACTGCTGACCCGCGACCTGATCGACGAGATCTGGCCCGGCGTCCACGTCTCGCTCTCCCACGAGGTGCTCCCGCGCTGGCGCGAGTTCGAGCGGACGTCTACGACGGTTCTCGATGCCTATCTGAAGCCCCTCATGCACGACTACATGCAGACACTCGAGGAGACCTGTCACGAGAGCGGGATCGGCCAGTTGCTCATCTTGCGTTCGAACGGCGGCGTCATGAGCCCCGCCAAGGCAAAGGAGCAACCCGTTGCATTGGTGCGATCGGGTCCGTCCGGCGGGATCATGGCCTCGAGTGCGATCGGCCGGCTCCTCGGGCTCGGCGACATGATCGCGTGTGACATGGGCGGGACGAGCTTCGAGGCGTGTCTCCTGCCAGGCTCTGAGCCGGCGTTCACAAACCTCGAGGAGGTCGAGTTCGGCGTCCCGATCGCGCTCACGATGGTCGATGCTCGGGCGATCGGCGCAGGTGGCGGATCGCTCGCCTCGGTCGATGCTGCGGGCATCCTGAAGGTAGGGCCTCAGAGTGCAGGTGCTGATCCCGGGCCTGCGTGCTACGGCCGCGGAGGAACGCAGGCCACGGTCACGGATGCGAACGTCGTTCTCGGGCGGTTGGCGCCCGAGTTCCTGCTCGCCGGAGACCTGGCGCTCGACGTGTCCGCCTCGGAGCGCGCCCTCGACGCGTTGGCTTCGCAGCTCGGACTCTCCCGTGAGCGGGTCGCCCAGGGGATCGTGGACGTTGCAAACGGGAACATGGCGCAGGCGTTGCGCCTCGTCTCGACCGATCGGGGGTACGATCCACGCGGCTCGACGCTCATCGCCTATGGTGGCGCCGGGCCGCTCCATGCCTGCGAGCTCGCCGGTTCTCTCCAGATCAGCCGGGTGCTCATTCCGGTCTATCCGGGAGCGTTCTCCGCCTTTGGCGCCCTCCTCGCCGACACGCGCTTCGACTACACGCAAACCCGGCGGATGAGAATGCGGGACCTGGACATCGACGCGGTGAACGAGGTCTTCCAGGCTCTGGAGGCGCGCGCAGCGAGCGACTTCCGGCACGAGGGCTTCGTCGAGGCACCCCGACTCGTGAGGTCGGTCGACGTGCGCTATGTGGGGCAGAACTGGGAGCTGAATGTCCCGCTTCCGGGCGGCGAGCTGACCGACGGGGACATCGCTGCCGGGGCCAAGTCGTTCGAGGACGAGCACGAGCGGTTCTATGGGTACTCGATCCCGGGTGAGGAGCTCGAGCTCCTCACCTTCAACGTCGCTGCCGTTGGGACGCGTCACTCGATCGAACTCCCGAAGCTCGCCGGCGGTCCTCAGCCCGAGCCGATCGATCGCCGCCCGGTCGTGTTCATGGCCGATGAGGGCGCCGTCGAGACCGCAGTGTACGACCGCTCGTCGTTCCGGGCGGGCACCGAGATTGCCGGGCCGGCGGTTGTCGGTCAGGTCGATGCGACGACGCTGCTCCCGCCCGGGAGTGTCGGCCGCGTCGACGAGTACGGAAACCTGATGATCACCGTCTGAAGGAGTTGCAATGACCACGACGCCCACTGACAAGAGGATCGTCACCGATCCCTTCCTGCTCGAGATCATCCGCAACAACCTCATCACGACGTGCAAGGAGATGGGAATCGCGATGATGAGGACGAGCTACTCACCGATGTTCAACGAGGCGCTCGACTTCTCATGCGTTGTCTTCGACGGGCGCGCCGAGATGATCGCACAGGCTCCGTTCATCCCGGCCCAGATCGGGTCGACCGTCCATGTCGTTCCCACTGCGATCGCCGAGATCGGGGCGGAGAACCTCAGTCCGGGCGACGTGATCTTCACGAACGATCCCTACCGCGGGAACTGCCACCTGCCGGAGTTCGTCGTGATCAAGCCGTACTTCCGCGACGGCGAGATTCTCGCGTATACAGCGAACATCGCCCACATGACCGACGTCGGTGGGATGGTTCCCGCAGCATTCGGCGATCACGAGAACATGTTTCAGGAGGGGATTCGTTTCCCGCCCGTCAAGATCTACGAGGCGGACCGCGAGGTGGAGGCGATCTTCAGGATCTTGATCTCGAACGTCCGCACACCGAAGGCGAGCTACGGGGACATGAAGGCGATGATCGGGTCGTTGTACCTGGCCGAACGGCGTATCGACGAGCTCCTCGACAGGTACGGCCGCGACACCTATGAGCAGTGCTGTGAGGACATCAAGAACGTCTCCGAGCGGCTGATGCGAGCCCAGATCGCTTCCTGGCCGGACGGCGAGTACAGCGCGGAGGGCCAACTCGAAGATGACGGTGTCGTGCCCGACCGGCCCTGGAAGATCAAGGGCACGCTCGTTATCCGCGGCGAGGAGTTGATCGTCGATTTCACCGGGTCCGACCCGCAGTGCTTCGGTCCGGCGAACCAGACCTTCGGGACAACGGCTTCGTCTGCCTACAACGCCGTCTTCCACATGCTCCCGAGCGAGAGCGAGATCCCGTACAACCACGGCTGCTACCGAGCGATCTCCGTCATCGCGCCACCCGGGAGTATCGTCAACGTCAACTATCCCGGCTCCTCTGTCGGCGGCAACTCTGATACCCACCCGACGACCGTGGACATCCTCCTCAAGGCGTTCTCGCAGTTCTCGGAACGCAGTTCTGCCGCCGACGGGGGTACGTGTGGATGCATCGGCTTCGGCGGCGACGATCCGCGCACGCGAGAGCCCTATGCGCACCTTCACCTGGAGGGTGTCGGCTGGGGAGGTCGCAACGACGGCGACGGCAACGATGCCCAGTTCGTGAAGAACGGCAACTGCGCGAACACACCAATCGAAGTGGCGGAGACCCGCTATCCGTTTCTGAACCTCGAGTATCAGCTCGAGCCCGGCAAGGTCGGCCACGGCCGTCACCGCGGGGGGTTCGGGACACGCCGGATCTTCCGCTTCCTCAGCGACGGCGTGCACATCTCGTCCCACACGAATCGGCACCGGGAGCGCGCCTGGGGGCTGTTTGGTGGCGAGGCCGGGACGAACACGGTGATCGCGTTCCGTCGTTCGGGCGAGACGGAGTGGGTCCGTGCGCGCGAGGCGTTCGGGACGGCCTCGTACGGGAAGTTCTCCGGTGTCGTCATGAACGCGGGAGACGAGATGCTCTTCGTGACACCTTCGGGCGGCGGATATGGGAATGCGTTCGAACGGGATCCCGAGCTCGTGCTCGTCGACCGCAGGGACGACCTCCTCTCGGTGGTGGATGCCCGCGCGTCCTACGGCGTGGCTCTCGACGGAAACACCGTCGACGTGGCCGAAACGGCCTC
>JBKJVI010000186.1:0-4612 GCA_046590225.1 Gaiella sp.
TTCGTCGAGTGCTTTCATCCCGAGCGTGACCCGATCTGGTGGAACCTGCCCGCCAACCGACCGAAGCTGGTCGACGGGATACTGCAGCTGTCCGACCGGCCCGGACTCGGGTGGGAACTTGACACGGACTTCGTCGATCGTTACCGCGTGAGCGAGTAGATGGCCGGAATCACGTTCGCGGGCGTCACGAAGCACTTCGGAGATGGCACCGTGGCCGTCGACAACCTCGACCTCGAGATTCGCGACGGCGAGTTTATGATCTTCGTCGGCCCGTCCGGCTGCGGCAAGACGACAGCGCTTCGGATGGTGGCCGGCCTCGAGGATCCGACGTCCGGCCAGATAGTGATCGGCGACCGCGTCGTCAACGACCTCGACCCTGTTGATCGCGACATCGCAATGGTCTTTCAGAACTACGCGCTCTACCCGCACATGACAGTGCGCGACAACATCGGGTTCCCCCTCAGAATGCAGAAGCTCCCGAAGCCCGAGCGGGCGAAGCGGATCGCGAGCGCCGCCGACCTGCTGGGCCTCGGCGAGCTGTTGGAGCGCAAGCCGGGCGCGCTCTCCGGCGGGCAGCGGCAGCGAGTCGCAATGGGTCGTGCCATCGTTCGACATCCAACGGCGTTCTTGATGGACGAACCGCTCTCGAATCTTGACGCAAAGCTGCGTGTGCAGATGCGGGCCGAGCTCGTGAAGCTGCACCAGCGCCTCGGCGTCACGACGCTGTACGTCACCCACGACCAGACCGAGGCGATGACGCTCGGAGAGCGCGTCGCAGTCCTCAACCGCGGTGTGATCCAGCAGGTCGACAGCCCGGGCGAGCTGTACAGCCGACCCGCGAACACGTTCGTGGCGACGTTCATTGGCAGCCCCTCGATGAACTTCCTGCGCGCCCGTGTCTCACGGGGGGTCGTCGAGTTTGCAGCCTTCCGGTTCGAGCTCCCTGCGCCGGCCCGAGACCGGCTGGCTGACGTCGACGGTGAGGTTCTGCTCGGCCTCCGGCCGGAGCACTTCTTCGATCCTAGGCTCGCGGCGCCGGATGCCGGCCACCACATCCTTCGCGTGACGGTCGAGCTCACCGAGCAGCTCGGTTCCGAAACGCTCCTCTACTTCCGCGCGGACGGTGTTGAGGCTGAGCAGGAACGCGGAAGCGACGTCGAGGTCGAACTCGGCGGCGCGCTCGTCGCACGCCTCGACCCACGCACCACCGCGGCCACCGGCGAACGCCTTGTCATCGGCGTTGACATGGAGCGGGCGCATTACTTCGACCCCGCGACGGGCAACGCGCTGTAGGGGTCGTCAGGTCCCTGCGTGCTCAAGTGCCGTGGAGCACGTGCGCGCGGAGGCTCGTCGCCGCCGAGCCTCCCGCGGGAACCTCGATCGCCACGCCCTCGGCGACCGCTCGCTCGAGACAGAGCATGCTCGTCCACGGCTCGATCCCGAGCGCGTACGAGCCCGCCAGCGGCTCTGCAATCGCGCCCCCGTAGGGCTGCCACAGGACGATCCAGCCGAAGAGACGATGATCCCACTCGAGGCGGAACGTCAGGTCGAGCCGGGGGTTCGAGACCGCAAGCCAGCCGTCGTCGAGATCGGTCACATAGAGGTCGTCGTGGCTACCGGTCTCGGCTCCCGGGATATCGCGCAGGTCGACCGTCCCACCAGCGCGCAGCGGAGCACGGGGCCAGGGTTCGCGCCTGCCCGGCTCGAGGCGCGCCGTCTCCGGCTCCCACAGCTCGGGCGAGGTGACGATCGTACGCGCTGGGATGTCGAGTCGGCAACCGGCCTCGAGGAAGGGCGGCCCGACGACGCAGTGGTGGCCCCAGACGAAATGCGCGCCGTGCAGCGATTCGTTCACGACGGTCTCCTCGATCAGAAGGGACGTCTCTCCGGCGCGCAGAGACAGCGTGCGCTCGAGCACAAACGGCGTGAGCCGGGATCGTGTCCGGAACCGCACGCGGGCCTCAGCGCTGCAGGCTGCGAGGACTTCGTGCTCCCACGGCAGGCACGCCACCTCGCCGTGAAACGGGATCGGCGCACCACGATAGGCACACGGCTCGTTAACGCTCGGAAAGAGTTCCTGCCAGCCGCCCGCATAGTTCCACATGAACGCGTCGTCGCCGCTCCCAGGGAGCGGATCCGCCCCGGGAGGCCGCAGCCCCCAGGGGCCCTGGAAAAGGATCTCCGTTCCCGAACGGACGGCGACGATCTGGTGGATCTCCGCTCCCTTGTCCGGAAGCACGGTCACCTGCAGGTCGTCGTTCTCGAGCACGACGCTCGACCAGCCGACGATGTCGCCCGTGGTGACGCGGCAGCTAGCCATCCGCTGGAATCGACTCGAGGATGTACCAGTTAGCGGTCAGACCGCAGTCGACCGTGAGGTCGATGCCCGTGATCGCCGATGCATCGTCCGAAGCGAGGAAAGCGCACGCCGCTGCGATCTCGTCCGGCCGAACAAGGCGGCGGAGCGGGACACGGTCGAAGCTGTGGACGAGGTAGTCCATCATCCCTGGCGGCACGCCCACCTCGGTCATCTCTGTATGCGTGAAGCCCGGGCTGACACAGTTCACTCGGACGCCGTGGCGGCCGAGTTCGAGAGCCATCGTCCGGTTCAGGCCGAGGAGCCCTGCCTTGGAGGCGTTGTAGCTCGCGTACGGGCCGTCGCCTCCGGAGGCATCGATTGAGGCGATATGGACGATCGCTCCACCGCCAGCTGCGACCTGATGGCGGGCCACGCGCTGGGACATCAGGAACGGGCCACGGAGGTTCGTCGCGATCACGGCATCCCACCGCTCGTCGGCGATCTCGAGGAACTCTGTTTCCTCACCGATCCCTGCATTGTTGACAAGCACGTCAATCCGGCCCCAACGATCGTGGGCCGCCGCAACCGCCTCGTCAACGGCGGCCGAGTCGCCCACGTCGGCAGTGTGGAGCCAGGAAGATCCTCCACTTGCCTCGATCCGGGTGACGAGTGCCGCGAGGGGCTCACGTCGCCGGCCGATCACCATAACGTCTGCCCCTTCGGCAGCGAACCGCTCCGCGATCGCGAGCCCTATGCCCTGACCCGCCCCGGTGACGATGACGGTTTTCCCCTCGAATCGGCGAGAGCTCATGGTGCTCCTTTCACTTGACGGCCCCGGCCACGATGCCGCGAACCAAATGGCGCTGGAAGACGAGGTAGGCGGCGATCACCGGCAGCGACGTGATCAGCAACCCGGCCATGAGCGCCGGGTAGTCGGCGGTGAAACGACCCTGCAGCTGCAGCACGCCGACCGTAAGCGTCTTGACGCCGTCGGACTGCAGCATCAGAAGCGCGAATAGGAACTCGTTCCACGACCACAGAACGTTGAAGATCACGAGGGTCGCGATGGCGGGTTTCGCGAGCGGCAGCAGGACGAGGAGGAACGTCCGGTGGATCCCGGCCCCATCGATCCGCGCCGCCTCGATCAACTCATCGGGCACCGATCGGAAATACGCGGTCATCAGATACACGTTGAAAGGAAGGTTGAGCGCCGTGTAGAGGAGAATCACGGAGCCGTAGGTGTCGAGCAGGCCCAGCTGAACCATCTCGATGTAGATCGGCACCATCATTAACAGCGGCGGAACGGCGATCCACGCGAGGACGAAGAGGTAGACGCCGCCCGAGAGGCGCCAACGGAGCTTCGCGAAGGAGTACCCCGCGAGCGTGGCGCTGACGACGGAAAGTACGACGGTGGACGTCGTCACGATGACCGAGTTGCGAAAGTACACGCCGATGTTCGCTCCCGTCCACGCTCGTTCGAAGGCCCCGAAGGACAACGTCGTCGGCAAGCCTATCTTGGCGTCAGCCCAGTCGGCCTGCGTGCGAAACGCGGTCACCGCCATGAAGAGGAGCGGCAGGATCGCCGAGAAACAGAACAGCCCGATTGCGATCACGAGCGGCCAAGAGCGACGACGGGTACGGCGGCGCTTCCGCACTGGAGCGCCCGCCGCCTCGACGGATGCCATTTCAGTTCTCCTTCCGGGTCAGCACCCGGATTTGGAATAAACCGACCACGAGCACGATTAGGACGAGCACGACGCCGATCGCCGCGGCGTATCCCATGTTCTGGTTCGTGAAGGCCTGCTGATAGATGTAGAACTCGGCCACGTAGGTGTCCGTCCCGGGTCCGCCGTTTGTGATCGTGTAGACGTAGGTGAACATGAACGCGAAAGCGGCGATCGTGTTCACCACAAGGACGATCTCGAGCACGCGCCGCAGGTTCGGAGCGATGACCGAGACGAGGATCCGCATCCAGCCGGCTCCGTCGATCCGGGCCGCCTCCTCGAGCGAAGGATCGATGGCGCTCATGCCAGCCAGGTAGAGCAACACGTTGTAGCCGAAGTTCGTCCAGACGACAACGAGCAGAATGAGCGGAATCGACGTGTTCGCGCTTCCGAGCCACTCCCGCTGCAGGCCTTCAAGGCCGACCCCACCGAGCACCTGGTTCAGCGGCCCGTCGAGTTGCAGCACGGTGGCCGTGAGGATGCCGATGACGACCGTCGCATAGACAGCGGGCAGGAAGATGGTGGCCCGGAAGAACCGCCACCCGGGCACGCGCCGGTGGATCGCGAACGCGACGATAAGCGGCACCAC
>JBKJVI010000035.1:0-4385 GCA_046590225.1 Gaiella sp.
GCAGGACTCGAACCTGCAACCCCCGGTTTTGGAGACCGGTGCTCTACCAATTGAGCCACGCCCCTGGGTTGCACGCACCAGTGTAGCCTCGGGATCGTGCAGCGTCGCTTGCTCTCGCTCCTGTTCGTCGCAATCGCGGCCGTTCTCGGTGCTCTCGCGGTGTACTCGATCGCGTCGGGCGGTCGGGCGGTGATCATCGGAATCGCGGCCGTGGGGCTCGCGCTGTGGATGGCGGACCTGGCACGGAAGGCCTGGCCGAGGTCGTGAACGGGTGCAAAGAAGGTTTCTGGCCTCCGCGGCGTATTCTGTTGCAGTGTCCGTAAAGCCTGGAAGTGAGACGCAGGCGCTGTGGCAGGACTACCGGAAGACGCGCGACCAGGCGTTGCGCGACCGGCTGATCCTGACGTACGCGCCGCTCGTCAAATTCGTTGCCGGTCGCCTCGGGGCGACGTTGCCCGCCCACGTCGACGAGCAGGACCTCGTCTCGTATGGCCTGCTCGGCCTGATCGGCGCGATCGAACGATTCGATCCCGACCGCGAGATCAAGTTCGAGACGTACGCGATCAGTCGCATCCGTGGCGCGATCATCGACGAGCTTCGCTCGCTCGACTGGGTGCCGCGCTCCGTTCGCACGAGGGCACGAGAGATCGAGCGGGCGATTGCCGAGCTCGAGCGTCGGCTTCATCGTGCGCCGACGGACGAGGAGATTGCGGACAAGGTCGGGATTACGACGGACGAGCTCGAGAACAGCCTCTCCGAGATCTCCCGCTCCTCGATGGCCGCGCTCGACGAGCTGTGGTCGCCCTCGGGCGGGGGCGACCAGATCGCGTTGATCGACACGATCGAGGACGAGGACGCGCCCGACCCGGAGTTTTCACTCGAGCAGAGCGAGATGCGCGAGGCGCTCGGTGATTCGATCGCCCGACTGCCCGAGCGCGAGAAGCTCGTCGTCACCCTCTACTACTACGAGGAGCTCACCCTCCGTGAGATCGGTGAGGTGCTCGGCGTGACCGAGTCGCGCGTGTCGCAGCTGCATACGAAGGCCGTGCTCCGGCTCAAGGCCCGCCTCTCCGGCGGGATGCGCGAAGCCGCCGAGACGTAGGGCGCGGCAACCCCGGAACCCGGGCGGAGGCCCTCAGGCGACCCCCACCGCTCCGCATCACACCGCACGACTCCTGTGCAGCCATTTAGACTCGCGGTACCCCAGACATCGCGAGGAGGAACGGACGCCCATGGCCGCAATCGAGCCCGGAAAGATCCGCAACGTCGCCGTCGTCGGTCATCGTGGAACCGGCAAGACCTCACTCGTCGAAGCGCTGCTCTATCAGACCGGGGAGATCAACCGCCTCGGCGCGGTCGACGCAGGTACGACCGTGAGCGACTGGGACGAGGACGAGCAGAAGCGGCGGATGTCGATCTCCCTGACCCTTGCCCACGCGAACTGGCAGGGTCGAAAGCTGAACTTCATCGACGTTCCCGGCGACCCGAGCTTTCAGGGTGAGGCTCGTTGCGCGCTCCGCGTCGTCGAGGGAGCGCTCGTCGTCGTCAACGCCGTGATGGGCCTCGAGGTCGGCACGGCGCGGGTCAAGCACCTCGCCGACGATCTCGGCCTTGCGCGCGTCCTGTTCGTGAACATGCTCGACCGCGAGCGCGCCGACTTCTACCGCGCGCTCGCTCAGATCCAAGAGCAGTTCTCGTCCCGCTGCGTCGCCGTCCATCTGCCGATCGGCGCCGAGCACGAGCTGACCGGCATCGTCGACGTCCTCCACATGTGCGCCTACACGAGCCCGAACGGCGGCAAAGAGGGCGAGCCCACAGCGATCCCCGAGGAGATGATGGAGCTCGCGCAGGAGTATCGGGAGAAGCTCCTCGACGAGGTCGTCCAGACCGACGAGGCGCTGATGGAGCAGTACCTGGGTGGGGAGGAACTGGACGCGCATGCCGTTGCGTCCGCGCTCAAGCTCGCGATCACGAAGGGCGAGGTGTTTCCCGTCGCGTGCGGAGTTGCGACCAAGAATCTTGGTACACATGCCCTGCTCGATCTCATCGTCGAGGGCGTTCCTTCGCCGGCGAAGAAGGGCGCCCCGATCGAGGTCGAAGGGGCGGAGACGGCCGCGTTCGTTTTCAAGACGCTTGCCGATCCCTTCGCGGGCCGGATCAACCTCTTTCGGGTCCTCCGGGGCGGGGTGACCGCCGACTCGACACTTCTCGATGCGCGCGGCCATGCGAAGGAGCGGATGGGGACGCTCCTGCAGTTGCAGGGCAAGGAGCACATGGGCGTCAAGGAGTTTGGCGAGGGCGACATCGGTGCCGTCGCCAAGCTGAAGGACGTGCGTACGGGCGACCTCCTGACCGACAGGGAGATCGGTGCGGATCTCCCCGAGATTGTCTTCCCGGAGCCGGTGATGAGCTTCGCGATCACGCCGAAGACGAAGGGCGAGGAGGAGAAGGTTGCTGCTGCGATCCGCCGCCTCGCCGAGGAGGACCCCACCCTGCAGCTGCGGCGCAACCCGCAGACGGGCGAGGAGATCCTGTCGGGGATGAGTCAGATGCACGTCGAGGTCGCTCTCGAGCGAGCGAAGAGGCGCTACTCGGTCGACATCGAGCTGCACCCGCCGCGCGTGCCGTACCTCGAGACGATCCGATCCGAGGCCAGAGCGCACGGCCGTTACAGGAAGCAGACCGGAGGTCGCGGCCAGTTCGGTGACTGCCATATCGTGATCGAGCCGATCGCCGGAGGCGTGGGGTACGAGTTCGTCGACAAGATCGTCGGTGGCGTGATTCCCCAGAGCTTCCGGCCGGCCGTCGACAAAGGTGTCCAGGAGGCGATGGCGCACGGTGAGCTTGCCGGCGCGCCCGTTCAGGGCGTCCGGGTCCTGCTCGTCGACGGCTCGTACCACAACGTCGACTCGTCGGAGATGGCGTTCAAGATCGCCGGCTCGATGGCGTGGAAGGAGGCCTACGCGAAGGCCTCGCCCGTGCTGCTCGAGCCGATCATGGAGCTCGACGTGACAGTGCCCGACGAGGCGGTCGGCTCGGTCAACGGAGACCTCAATTCGCGGCGGGGAAGGCTGCACGGGATGGAGCCGGCCGCAGGCATGACGACGATCAAGGCCGAGGTGCCGATGGCCGAACTGCTCACGTATGCGCAGTCGCTGACCTCCATGACCGGAGGGCGCGGCGAGTACTCGATGCACTTCCTCCGCTATGACGAGGTGCCCGCCCATGTGGCGCAGAGAGTGATCGACGAGACCCAGAAGGCGCGGGATCTCGTCCACGCCTGACGGGCATGATTGGAAAGTCCCTGCATCGGGGCTATAGTGGTCGGCCCGTGCGCGTGATCAAGACAACAGCCACACGAACCTGCGTCGTCTGCGAGCGCACGATGCTCCAGGGAGAGCGCGCACTCCGCTACTCACGCGACGGCAGCACCTTCGTCGACGTCTGTCCGCTCTGCTCCGACACGGCGCTCGACTACGGATGGACGAGAGAGGGCGTACCCCTCTCTCCGTTGTTCCCGCAGCCTGCCCGCCGCCGTCGGCAGAAGTCGATGTGGCAGACGCTCCTCGGCACGCGCGAGGAGGAGGTCGAGCCGGTGATCAGCGAGCCGATTCTCCGCAGGCTCGGAAACGGCGAGATGGCCCTTGTCGAGGCAGCTGAGCTCTTCAACGCGACGCAGTTCCGTCGCACGATCGCCGGCGTCGCAAAGGCGCTCGGCGAGCCGCAGGCGTCGATCACGCCGCTCTCCGGCGTCAACTCGGAGATGGTGCTCACGTTCGCCTGGGACATCACCTGGTACCAGTACCGCGTCTCGCCCGAGTCGGCCCAGCCGGTGAGAGTTGCCGAGCGCGGCCAGGACATCGCCGATCTCGATCCGAGCTTCCAGGAGTGGAACGCGACCGTGACCGACGACGGTCGGTTGATTCCCGAGATCGAGCGCATCTAGCTTGAACGCACCGGATCAGGCACGAACGCTGCTCGAGCAGCTCGGCGTCGACGCAGAACGCTTCACGGCCGGTGACCTCGTCGTGCGGACGCCCATCACCGGCGAGGAGATCGCAAGCGTCGCTCGTACGGATGCTGCCAACACCGACGCGGCCATCGCGCGCGCCATGCATGCCTTCGCTGCCTGGCGCGACCTCCCTGGACCACACCGGGGCGAGCTCATTCGCCTCTTCGGTGAGGAGTTGCGGCGCGAGAAGGTTGCGCTCGGTGGACTCGTAACGCTTGAGGTCGGCAAGATCGCCCAGGAGGGCCTCGGTGAGGTGCAGGAGATGATCGACATCTGCGACTTCGCCGTCGGGCTCTCGCGCCAGCTCTATGGCCGCTCGATCGCGTCCGAGCGACCTGGTCATCGGCTCACCGAGACTTGGCACCCGCTCGGG
>JBKJVI010000131.1:0-22019 GCA_046590225.1 Gaiella sp.
GCACGTTGGCTGGGGCGCCAGGATTCGAACCTGGGATCACGGGACCAAAGCCCGTTGCCTTACCGCTTGGCTACGCCCCAGTGAATCGGGAAGCCGAGTGTACCCCGCCGCCCGGTCGCGCATTGATGCAGGTCGCGCGACTGGCGTTGGCGCTGAGTCCCAGGCGCTCATCGCCGATCGAGGAGGAGAACGGTGAGCGCGACCGCGGCAAGTACGACGACGCCAACGAGCGCGAGCAGGCCCACGAGGACGATTGCGACGGGAACGAGCACAACGACGAGCTGCGAAGCGGCGAGAACCCACGCAACCGAACGGACGATCGGATTCGTGTGCTCGCGCGCCCAGCCGACGTAGATCGCCACGGCGGCAATCGCCGCCAGGACCGCAACCCACCACGGGATGAGATCGGCAAGAACGAGGACCGCCTCGACTCCCGCGATGACGCCGGCGACGATGAATCGACGTCGGCGGAGACCGCGCGAGAGCGGACCCTCGCCGTGTTCCACGTCAACGGAGGACATGGCTCTAGGGTAGTCGCACCCAGGCTCGAGGGACGCCGCTCCCGGCTCTACCTGATGGCCGTGGTCACCCAGGTGCGCCCGAACCGTTGAAGCTCACGGCTCGCCGCGGATGCGAGGGCCGAATCAGCGAAGACGCCGTACACGCACGGCCCTGCACCGGTGACGTCAGCCCGGATCGCCCCGGTGCTCCGGAGCAGGCCCGCAAGCGGTGACGTCGCTAGGTCGTTCAGCGGGAGAGCTGCAAGATCATTCGTCGCTCGGGTGTGTGCGAGCGCGGCATTGAGCGCGGCACGGCGCTCGCCGAACCCCACCGCACCTCCACGCTCGTCGAACGCCGCGTACACCCTCGCGGTGGATTCCTTGTGCACGCCGTCAGGCATGACGAGAACGACGATGAAACCGTCGGGAAGCACGAGCGGGGTGAGCTGTGATCCGTCACCCGTGCCGAGCTGCGGACCCTCGTGGAGGAAGAACGCCACATCGGCTCCGATCTCCGCCGCGATTGCCGAAAGCCGTTCGAGCGAGAGCGGCGACGCCAGGGAGTCGTTCGCCAGCTGGAGAGCGGTCGCCGCATCCGAGCTTCCTCCACCGAGCCCTGCAGAAACCGGGATCTCCTTTGTGATCCGAACGACCCAGTGTGGTTCGACGCTCGCTTCGGTCGCAAGCCTCGTGAGCGCTCTCGTCACGATCGTGTCATCGGGGAAGCCCTCAACCGTCAGCCCCGTCCCAACCGAGAGCTCGATCGTGTCAGCAAGCGCGACGCGCTGCAAGACGGTCACGACCTCGTGCTTCCCCGCTTCCGAAACCGGGCCGACAACGAGCGCGAGGTTGATCTTGGCATGCGCCAGACGAGTCGTCATTCAAGCCTCCGAGCAAGTTCGACGAAGTCCGGGGGCTCGAGCGCCTCGGCGCGAACGGAGGCATCGATCCCGAGGGAGACCAGGGCTGCAACTGCCGCCTCGCGCGACGCGACGTCCGCGAGCTGGAGCGAGTTCGCGAGCGTCTTCCGCCGATGCGCGAAGGCTCCCTCGACGACGCGGCGTACCCCGGCGAAGTCGTCGGGAAGTGCGATCCGACGGAAAGCAACGAGCGCCGAGTTCACGTTAGGCGGCGGCCGGAAGACCGTCCTCGAAACCGGGTGAAATCCGGTTCGCACCGATGCGAGCTGGATCAGCACGGAGACCGCCCCGTATGCCTTCGTCGAGGGAACGGCGAAGAAGCGATCGGCCACCTCGCGTTGCACCATCACGCACCAGAGGTCGATCGTGGGCAGCCGATCGAGGCTCTCCGCCACGATCGGCGTCGCGACGTTGTAGGGCAGGTTGGCGACGAGCTTCGTCGGTGCAGGATCGAGACCCGAGAGATCGAGCTTCAGCGCGTCCCCCCAGGTCACGGACACGTTCGGAGCAGATGCGATCTCTCGGAGGTGCGACTCGAGGCGGTTGTCGAGCTCGATCGCGTGGACGTGTTTGCAGCGGGCGGACAGCATGCTCGTCAAGACCCCGAGACCCGGGCCGATCTCGAGTGCGACGTCAACCTCGTCGAGCTCGGCAAGTCGGGCGATGACGCCGAGGATGTTGTCGTCGACGAGGAAATGCTGGCCGAGCGACTTCCGAGGAGGCGGAGCGCTCACGGAAGGGACAGACCGAACGCCACGCTCGCGTTGCCGTCGATCTGTGCCTCGAGCGTTGCGACAGAGACACCCCGCGTTTCGGCGAGGACGGCGAGCGTCTGGAGCACGTTGGCCGGCTCGTTTCGCTTTCCGCGGAGCGGCTGTGGGGCGAGATAGGGGCTATCGGTCTCCGCGAGGATCCGATCCGCAGGAACGAGTGCCGCGGCGTCTCGCAGGGAGGTCGCCTTCGGGTACGTCACGTTCCCGGCAAACGATACGTAGTACCCGCGCTCGGCCGCAGTCTCGAGAAGACCCGGGGCCGAGAAGCAGTGAAGGATGACCGTGCCGCCGAACCACTCGAGCGCTGCCGCAGTGTCCAGATCGGCGTCGCGCGTGTGGATCACTACCGGCAGCCCGGCCGCCGATGCAACCTCGAGCTGTCGGTCGAAGAGCGCGCGCTGAACCTCTCGGGGGGCGCGGTCATGAAAGTAGTCGAGACCGATCTCGCCTACCGCGACGACAGCCGGATCCGCGAGCAATTCGATGAGCTCGGAAAGACGATCGGCGTCCGGCTCGCCGGCCTGGTGCGGGTCGATACCGATCGCCGCGACAACGCCCTCCTCGGCATGTGCGATCGTCAGAGCCGCACGACTCGAGGCGATCCCCGTCCCGATCGTCACGATCCGCGACACCCCAACCGCCCGCGCTCGCTCGACGAGGAACGCGGCGGGTTCATCGCATCCGTCGAGATGCGCGTGCGTGTCGATCACCGGACGCTCGCTACTCCACGGGCGCGTCGAGCCGTGGGAACAGCGGGGCCGCCGCCGCGATGCCGCGCGTCTCCTCGGTGAGCCCGTAGGCCACGTTCGACCATTCGACCCCGGCGGGTTGCCCGAGCGCTTCGAGAATCGCATCCGCCGTCGTCGGAACGTAGGCGGACAGGGCAACGGCGACGGCCCGAAGGCCATCGACCAGGTCGTAGAGCACACGGTCGAGGTCGTCAGCGCGAAGCGGATCCTTGGCAAGCTGCCAGGGCGCACTGGCCTCGACCTCGCGATTGAGGGTGCGCACAACCTCCCAGATCCGCTCGAGCGCTCCCGTGATGTCGAACTCGTCGAGGCGCGATGCGACGTCACGCGCGAGCGGCCCGATGGCGTTCGCGATAACGCCGTCCTGGGACGGCACGGCCGACAGCGTTCCGTCTCGATAACGCGCCACCATCGCAGTCGTTCGTGAGAGCAAATTGCCAAGGTCATTCCCGAGCTCACGCTCGTACCGCTCGTGAATCCCGAGAATCGACGCGGCGCCGTCCTGGCCGAACGAGACAGCTCGGGCGCACCAGAACCGAACCGGGTCGACGCCGTAGACGTCGATCAGGTCGAGCGGGTCAACGACGTTCCCAAGCGACTTGGAGATCTTTCGATCGTCGAGCAGGAGGTAGCCGTGGACGAACAACTGGCGCGGCGGCTCGTAACCTGCCCCGAGCAGGAGCGCGGGCCAGTAGACGCAATGGAAGCGCAGAATGTCCTTGGCCAGCAGGTGCCGCACCTCCGGCCAGAACGTCTGGACGAGATCCTCACCGGGGCGGGCGTACGTCAGCGCGCTGACGTAGTTGACAAGAGCGTCGGCCCACACGTAGGCGACCGAATCGGTGTCCCACGGGATCGGAATCCCCCACGTCTGCCCCGCACGGCTGATCGAGAAGTCCTGGAGGCCGCCCTCGATGAAGCTCTTCGCCTCGTTCGCCCGAAATCCGGGCAGGACGAAGTCGCTGCGCTCGTACAACTCGAGGAGTTGCTGCTCGAACGACGAGAGCCTGAAGAACCAGTTCCGCTCCTCGATCCAGTCGGGCTCGCGGTCGTGATCGGGACACTTCCCGTCGACGAGGTCAGCCTCGGTCTTGAAGGCTTCACAGCCGACGCAGTACAGGCCGGAGTACACGTCCTGGTAGATATGCCCGTTGTCGAACAGCCGCTGCAGGAACCCCTGCACGAACGCCTTGTGCTCCGGATCGCTCGTGCGGATGAAGAAGTCATTGGACGCATGAAGGCGCTCCGGCAGGTCACGCCAGACGACCGCGATCTGATCGGCGTACTCCTGGGGCGACAGACCCTGTTCGGCGGCGACTCGAGCCACCTTCGCTGCGTGCTCGTCGACGCCGGTCAGGAAGAACGTCTCGGCGCCACGCTGCCGCTGATTTCGGGCCAGGATGTCCGCCGCGATCGTCGTGTAGGCGTGCCCGATGTGCGGGGTCGAGTTCACGTAGTAGATCGGGGTCGTGACGTAATAGCGCTCCATGACGACCAATTCTACGGAGGCACGCCAGGAAGGCCGCGCCCACGCATCCGGAGACGACGAGTCCAAGAGCAAAGACGGGAGCAGCGACGCGCCAGCCGAACCCGTCATGCCCACGCTTCGCCGAATCGATCGACGGGTTGTTGCCGACGGCTGACCGGGGCACCTGACCGACGCTGGGGGTTGCCGCACCCTGGCCCGGCGGCGACGGCGCGGGCGCGTTTGCATGCCCGACGACACGGGTCACGTTGCTGGTCTCGACCCCAGGCGACGGGCCTGTAGCTGCCGGGAGCACCGACCCAGCGGAAGCAAGTTGAGTGGCGTGCGATCCGGCCGCGCCGGCCCGCACTCTCCTGGGATTCCGAAACGTCGTACGCTCGCTGGAGAGGAGCGGGCGAGCGACTCCGACCGGAACTCCCGCGGAACCCCGCGCCGGCACAGAGTGAGTCGCTGCGGACGTTGGCTCGGCTGCGCTCACGGGCGCCACCGTCGGAGTCGGGGCGTGCGTCACCGCATCCACTGCCCGAGGAGGCTCGTTGACCATGGTCGGCGCGGCGACAGGAGCAAGAGGGGGAGCAACGGGTGATGGCTGGAGGGGCGTCGTCTCGGGACTCGCCGTCGCGGCCGGTTGAGCCGGTTCAGCCAGCACGGGCGGGATGGGCTGGGTCGCGGGCGGCGGAGGAATGACCGCGCGGGGCGGCAGGAGCGTCATCGGATCGAGGTAGCCGTCAGCCGCGTCGGATGTCCGGATGCCGAGATGGACGTACGGGGACGGCCACTCCGAGTCGCCGGTCTGTCCGGCAACACCGATCACCCCTCCCTCGGCGATCATTGCCCCCTTGGTGGTCGTGATCGCTGCAAGGTGGGTCACGGAGATCGCATAGCCCGCCGCCTGGATCGTCACCGTCCGGCCGGAGCCAGGAACGGACCCGGCAAACGAAATGACTCCCGCGGCCGGCGACCGAACCGACTCGCCGTCTCCGCCGGCAACATCGACCCCTCGGTGTTGCGCGGCGGCGTACGGATCAGGCCCGAGCGAGTAGGGCCGAAGAACATCTCCTGCGAGCGGCCACGTCCAACTCCAACCGGACGGGACGGCAACGAGAGCGACAAGAACGACGATACCGACCGTGAGACGACGCATTGCTCCACCTCCTGTGGGGGCCTCAAACTCTTCTTGTTACCAATTGAGACAACTACGAGGGTAGAGTAGCGAGATCGCCGCTCGTTGTCAAATATGATTACAGAGAGGTTTCGTACAGCACGTTTCGGGGAACGCCGGTCAGACCGGACACGACAGTGACAGCGATCTTTCGAGGCGCACCGGCCGCGACGAGCTCGACCACGGCGGCGAGGGCGGCTCCTACGTCGGCGGTACGGGTCGATGGACCGACAACGAGTGTCACCTCGCCTCGCGGCGCCTCGCGGTACCGCTCCGCGACGACCGCGGCCGAACCGGTGACGACCTCCTCGAACGCCTTCGTCAACTCGCGACAAACGGCGACACGTCTCTCGGGCTCGGCGGCGGCGAGGCTCGCGAGGGAGGCCGGAAGCCGTCGTGGAGACTCGAATGCAACGGTGGGGTGCGGCCACGCAGCGAGCTCGAGCCACAGGGCGGCGCGATCTCGCTCGCTGCGCGGGAGATAGCCGACGAAGCGGTACTGCTCGCCGGCTAGCCCGCTCGCGACGAGTGCCGTCTCGACCGCAGACGGCCCGGGAAGCACGGTCACGACAACACCCGCCGCGAGTGCCGCCGCGATGATGCGCGCGCCCGGGTCATTGACACCGGGGAGCCCGGCATCGGAGACGAGCGCCATGCGCTCGCCTGCCATGAGCCGCGGGACGAGCTCGGCTACACGGCTCGCCTCGTTGTGCTGGTGGTACGAGAGAAGCCGAGCCCGGATCCCGTGACGTTCGAGCAAGCCCCGGGTGTGACGCGTGTCCTCGCAGAGCACCGTCTCGGCCGACGAGAGTTCCTCCAGCACGCGAAGCGTCACGTCAGCGAGATTCCCGATCGGCGTCGCGCAGACGGCGAGCGGCACGGGCTACCTCACTCCGTCGAGCGCCTCGAACCCCACGAGCGCGGCCCCGATCAAGCCCGCCTCTTCCCCGAGTTCGGCCTGCACGATCCGGAGCGTCGTATCGGCGGGCTCGATCGCCTCGCCCCGCGCCGCGGCGAGGGCCGGCTCGAGAATCAGCTCGGCAGCGGCCGCGCCGAAGCCCCCGCCGACCACGACAACGTCCGGATCGAAGATGTTCGTGAGCGATCCGATCGCGATCCCGAGCAGACGCCCGATCTCCGCTAGTGCGTCGCGCGCATGCTCATCACCGGCCCTTGCTCGCTCGACGAGAAGCGGGGCGCTCGCGCCAGGACCGTACAGCTCTGCTGCGACGCGATCCGCCGCGTGCCCCGAGGCGACCGCCTCGAGGTGGCCGTGCCCGTGGCAGTTCCCCTGGCAAGGTGCACCGCCCGCGACCACCACCGTGTGGCCGAGCTCTGCCCAGCCGCGATAGAGCCGGTTATCGATGACGAGGCCGCCGCCAACGCCTGTGCCGAGCGTCAGCATGATCAAGTCGCTCGCGCCGCGTCCGGCGCCAAGCCGCCACTCGGCAAGAGCAGCCGCGTTCCCGTCGTTCTCGACCCCTGCCGGCAGCGAGTACCGCGCGCGGGCACGATCCGGAAAGTGAACGTCGTGGACAGGAAGGTTGATCGCTCGCAAGGCCACACCGGTGCGCCGGTCGATGTTGAGGGGCACGCCGTACCCGATCGCGACCGCCCCGTCGGCAAGCAGGTCGTCGACGACCGAGTCGACCGCACGCAGAACCTCGTCGGGTGTGCCGCCGGGTGTCGGGATCTCGATCGTGCGCCCAATCGCCCCATCGCGGGCAACGAGACCCGCGAGAACCTTCGTTCCGCCGAGGTCGACTCCGATAACACGCTCTTCATGCATTGCGCGGCTACGATAACCGCCCGAATGCCCGAACAAGAGAAGCCCTATCGGGTGTACAAGGGTGGTCGGGCAAAGGGCAAGGTCCCGTTGCAGCGTCCGCCACGTGCCCGTGACCTCAAGAGCGACCCGAATTCGACACCGCGGAAGCCGCGTCAGCGACGAGTCGGGCGGCACATCACGCTCGCTCTTGTCCTGCTCCTCGTCCTCGGGATCGTCTGGCTCGGGGCGAGCTATCTCTCGTTTTCACGGGGAATCTCGGAAGCGAACGACCGCGTACCGGCCCCGGTGCTGGCCGAGTTGACGCCACAGAAGGGCCTCCTCACGTCGAAGCCAACGACGATCCTCGTCCTCGGGACCGACGGCAGCAAGCAAGCCGCCCGCAGCGGTGCAAACCGCTCGGATTCTGTGATGCTCATCCGCACCGATCCCCGCAAGCACCGGCTTTCGTTCCTCTCGATCCCCCGCGACCTCCGTGTCGAGATTCCCGGCTACGGGGCATCGAAGATCAACGCGGCGTTCCAGTACGGCGGCCCGACGCTCGCGCTCCGAACCGTGAAAAGCCTGACCGGCCTCGACGTGAACCACGTCGCCTTCGTCGACTTCGACCGGTTCCGGGAGCTGATCGACTCCGTGGGAGGGATCGAGGTCGTCGTACCGCGCCCGATCCTCTCGAACCGATTCGACTGTCCCTTCGCAACCTCTGCTCGCTGTCGGGCGTGGGAAGGCTGGCGCTTCGAGAAGGGGAAGCAGGAGATGAACGGGGCACGCGCGCTCATCTACTCGCGCGTTCGCGAGAATCGCCTCGATCCGTCCGAGACAGATCTCGACCGTGCGCGGCGCCAGCAGCAGGTGATCCAGGCGACCGCTGACAAGGTCACGTCGTTTCGCACCGCCGTGAAGCTTCCGTTCCGAGGACGCTCTATCGTCAAGCCGCTCGCGACCGACCTCACTGCCGGTCAGGTGCTCCAACTCGGGTGGGTCTACTTCCGCGCGAACACGAAGGGTGCGCTCCACTGCCGCCTCGGCGGCGACCCCGGTAGCGCCGATGGGCAATCGGTCATCTTCGGCTCCGAGGACAACGTCGCGACCGTCTCCATGTTCACCGGTCGGTCGGCCCCGTTGCAGCCTCCGAAGGGCCTTCCCTATGCGCCAGGCTGCGTCGTCGGCGACCGCAAGCTATGACACGACGTCACTCGCTCGAAGCAGGCTTCTTGTCGCTCGAGCTCGAGTCCTTCGTTGTCTCCTTCTTCTCGGAGGACGACTCGCTCTTCTCGCTCGACCCGCCTCCATCACTCGAGCTACTGCCATCGCCCTCTTTGCCGGTCGCTTTCCGCGACCCCCGGCCGTAGTCCGTCGAGTAGAAGCCGGAGCCTTTGTAGTGCACAGCGACGGGAAAAAGGATCTTCTCGACCGGGCTCGCCCCACACGTCTCGCACGTCTCGGCAGGGGCGTCGCTCATCCTCTGGAACATCTCAAAGGTATGCCCGTTGGGGCAGCGGTACTCGTAGATCGGCATCAGGCGGGGAATCTACCAGCGACGCTGAAGCGCGAAGCCAGATGACAGAGCACGCTGACTCCACTCCCCACTCCACATCGTCGGTAGCCGCGGCACGCGCGTTCGTCACGACACACGCGTTCTGGCTCACAGTCGGTGCGATCTCGCTTGCGGCCGGGGTGTTCCTCGCGCACCAGTTGATGGCCTGGCCACCGCACGAAGACGAGACGCTTGCGCTCTTCGTCGGCCGGGACAGCCTCGCGGGCGTGATCGAGCATGTCACGCGTGAGCGCGGCGGGGCTCCACTCCACTTCCTCTTCGCCTGGGCGGTCGCGCATCTCGGTTTCGGTCTCGGCGGGATCCGCCTCGTCTCGGCGTCGTTCGCGGTCGCGAGCCTGCCGCTCGTCGCCCTGCTCGGGAGGCGCCTTGCCGATCGCAGGAGTGCTGTGATCGCGACTGCCCTCGTCGCCGCCAGCTGGGTCTTCCTCTTCCACGGTGTGTACGCGCGGATGTACAGCCTCTTCCTGTTCCTGTCACTCCTATCGTTCTTGATGCTCCTCCGCGCCCTCGACCGTCGGGCCTGGGGTGCCTGGGCCGGATGGGGTGCGGTGCTCCTCCTCGGGGTCGCTGCGCACCCGTACGGCGCCCTCGTCTTCGCGGCCCAGGCCGTGTTCGTCGTCATCGCACGGCGCGATCAGATTCGACGAGCTGCTGTCGCCTTCGTCCTCGTCGGCCTCGCCGGCACGCCGTTCTGGATCACCGATCTCGTTCTCGCAAACCGATTCGATGTCGGGGTCGGGGGCCGCGGCGGACAGCTCGGCGGCCCGTGGGCGATCGTCACGTACCTGTGGCAAACAGCAGGTGACTTCAGCTCGGGACGCTGGCCGGTTCTCGTTGTCGTCCTCGTCCTCGGTCTCGTTGGGCTCATCGTCGTCCGGAACGAGACGCGCGCGCTCGTTCTGTGCGTGGTCGGCGTGCCCGTTGCCGCGTTTCTCGCGGCACGGCTCGGCGGCTCGACCTCGCCCGAATCACGCCACCTCATCTTCGTGCTCCCGTTCTTTGCGATCGTCGTCAGCGTCGGGATTCTCCGTGCGACACGACGTGCTCCCGCGACAGCAATCGCCCTCACCGCCGTTCTGGTCGTTCTCGAGGTCAGCTGGGCCTGGAACCGGACGCCGCAACTGTTCGAGTGGGAGCCCAAGAAGCGGCAGGCAACGCGAGCACAAGCAGAGGAGTACCTCGCGACAACGAGCCGCCCAGACGACCTCCTCTTTGGCTACGAATCGCTCTATCTCGGAGCGTGGGAACGAAACAGCAACTTCCCGGATGTCGTCGTCCCACGGGCGGATTCCGTGCTGGCGCTCCGCACGATTCGCCAGGAAGGCCGACCACTCGGGCGAGGTATCTGGGTTCTCGACGCAAGCGAGCGAAACAACCTCAAGCCCCGGCTGGAGATCGAGAACCGTGATCCCGGCCCTCCAGGGACTTTCGAGACGAAGGCCTTCGGACCATTCCTCGTGATCCGGACGATCCGGCCCGTTGCCAACGACCGCGCCTACTTCGCGGCCGCAGCTCGCGCGATGCTGGTCGGCCGCTCACTCGGGATCGGTGACGCCGACGTCAACCTGCAGACGATCGAGCGAGCAGACCGCGTTCTTCGCGGCTACGGGCCCTCGCTGCGCCTGCTCTCGGACACCTCGCGGTAGCAGGGCGCACTCTCGAAGGCGCCGAGTCCTGACGGCGTGTCCCCCCGCGTTCGGCGGGGAAGGAGGCGCCGTGCTGCCGCAGCAGCGGACGCTCCGAGGATGCCGCCGATCACGAGTGACCGCAGCTTCCTTCCCCGAGAGCGTCGGGCGTCGGCCACTACCGACTCCGACTGTCGGCGTGCACACCCGGGCGCGAGATCCGTTTCTCCATGCAAGGATCGTAGGTGATGACGATCTGCTGCCTCGGCGACCTCGTGCTCGACGTGATCGTGCGGCTCGAGCAGCCACTCGCCCCCGACGCGGATGCGACCTCCCGCATCGTCTTGCGACCGGGGGGTCAGGCGGCGAATGTCGCCGCATGGGTCAGCGAGCTGGGTGGAAGCGCGCGTTTCGTCGGAAAGCGCGGCGCGGACGCCGCGGGGCTCATTGCGGCGTCGCGCCTGGCGGAGCTGGGCGTGGAGCTCGTCGGGCCGATCGAGACGGAGGGCAACGGTGTCATCGTTGCGCTCGTCGACCCTTCCGGCGAACGAACGATGTGCTCCGACCGGGGCGTCGCGACCGACCTTCGCCCCGAGGAGATCGACGGAGCGTGGTTCGACGGGTGCACGCACCTGCACGTCTCGGGCTATGCACTCCTCCGTGAGCCCGTCGGGAGCGCGGCCCGTGAAGCCATCCGCGTCGCACGCGACGCGGAGGCGCGTGTCAGCATCGACCTCTCCTCATGGAGCGCCATCCGCGATTTCGGAGCCGGAGAGTTCCGCGAGCTCCTCGAGGAGCTCGCGCCAGACATCGTCTTCGCGAACGGCGACGAGAATCGTATCGTCGGAGGCCCGATCGCGGGGAGCCACTGGATCGTCAAAGGTGGATCGGCCGGCGCGTCGTTCGACGGAGAGCACCGTGACGCCGTCCCCGTCACGGCCGTCGTCGACTCGACCGGCGCCGGCGATGCGTTTGCCGCCGGCTGGCTCGTCGGGGGGCCGGAACTGGCCCTCGCCGCCGGAGCGTGCTGCGTCCAGAGTGCAGGCTCGATGCCCTCCCGACCGACGAGGCTTGATGTGCGCTAGCAGTGCGTTCGGGGCGGTCTTGCGCCAAGGAGCGTGTTCGACGAGGGCGGCATCAAGGCATGTTGCCTCGATGGTTCCCTCGGCGGACGCGATCCGCCGCGCACAGGGTCGCATCCAGACGTGCGCCGAATGCAGATCAAGTCGCTAGCGGTAGGCTCGGGGCGGATGAGAGAGTTGATCCACGTCAGCGACGAGGTACAGACGGCGCTCGAGGAGGAGCGCGCTGTCGTCGCGCTCGAGACGACGCTCGTCGCCCACGGCTTCCCGGCGCCAGACGGCGTAGCAACCGGGGTTGCGAGCGAGGCCGCCGTCCGGGCAGCAGGCGCCGTTCCGGCGACCGTCGGGGTGCTTGACGGGCAGATCCGGATCGGACTCACACCCGCGGAGCTGGAACGGTTCACACCGGACGCCCGCAAGCTCGGCCCGCGCGATCTCGCGGTCTGCGCCGTCCAGGGTGCCGTCGGCGCAACGACGGTGGGAGGCACGCTCACCGCAGCGGCCGCCGTCGGGATCCGCTTCATGGGCACGGGAGGGATCGGCGGAGTGCACCGGGGATTTCCTTCGCCGCCCGACGTGTCCGCCGATCTTGCGGCCGCCGCGCGGATTCCTATGGTGATCGCCTCGTCCGGCATCAAGTCGCTGCTCGATGTCCCGGCAACGATGGAGCTGCTCGAAACGCTCGGCGTCCCCGTGATCGGCTTTGGAACCGACACGATCCCCCTCTTCTATGACGCAGCCGGCGGCCCACCGGTCTCCGCCCGGGTCGACGACGTGCACGAGCTGGCGCGGATCGCCGAGGCCCACTGGCGCCTCGGTGGCAACACGCTCCTCGTCGGCCGACCGCCGACGGAGAGCCTCGACGTCACGCCGCTGATCGAAGAGGCACTTGTTGCGGCAACAGCCGCCGGCGCAACCGGCCAGGCGGTCACTCCCTTCGTGCTCGGGTTCCTCCACGAACACTCTGACGGCGAAACACGCCGCGTGAATCGTGACCTGATCGTCGACAACGCCGGCCTCGCCGGCGCCATCGCCGCAGCCCACGCAACCCTCTGAGGAGAAGCCCGAACATGAGCCTCTATGACAGCGTCCGCAGCCTCCCGCTCAGCGTCGAGGGGTACGACCTCGAGGGCCTGGAACAGAACGTCTCGAGCGGCTTCCTGCGCAAGACAACAGTGATCCATCTCCGCGGAGCGGGTGAGCAGGGCCTCGGCGAGGATGTCACGTACGAGGCAACAGAGCACGATGTATCCCAATCGCAGGGGCCAATCCACGACCTCGTCGGAGAGTGGACGCTCGACACGTTCTCGCAGCACCTCGAGACGCTCGCGCTCTTTGACCACGAGCCCGACCAGCATGCGTACCTCGACTACCGGAGGTGGGGATACGAGAGTGCTGCGCTCGATCTCGCGCTGCGCCAGGCGAACCTGTCGCTCGGTGCTGCGGTCGGCAGGCAACCCGAGCCGCTGACGTTCGTCGTCTCGATGCGGCTCGGCGAGCCAGCCACGACCGACCGCCTCGGGGCCTGGCTCGGCCACTATCCAGGCCTCCGTTTCAAGCTCGACGCAACGCCCGACTGGTCAGAGGAGCTGATAGCGGAGCTCGCGGCGACGGGCGCCATCGACTCGGTGGACTTCAAGGGCCAGTACCACGGCACGAGCGTCGATACCGTCCCGGACGCCGCGCTCTACGAGAGGATCGTGGCGGGACTCCCTCACGCCTGGCTCGAGGATCCCGCGCTCACGCCGGAGACAGTCGAAGTCCTCGAGCCCGAGAATGCCCGCGTCACCTGGGATGCGGTGATCCACTCGGTAGCCGATATCGAGGGCCTCCGCTGGCCGCCACGCACGGTGAACATCAAGCCGTCGCGTTTCGGTTCCGTCGCGAAGCTCTTCGGCGGCTACGACTACTGCGCCGAGCACGGGATCAGCGCCTACGGCGGCGGCCAGTTCGAGCTCGGTGTCGGCCGCGACCAGATCCAGCTCCTGGCCGCGCTCTTCCACCCCGGAACACCGAACGACGTTGCGCCGGGAGGGTTCAACCTCGATCCCGCAGGAGGACTTCCCACGAGCCCGCTCACGGTCGCTGAGCGCGCGACCGGATTTGCCGTCGCGTAGAGACCCGCGCGGTTCGATCGTTTCGCCCGCTACGGCTCGAGCGAGGCGAGGAGCGCGTCGACCGAGACGAGCGGCAGTGACTCGATCTTCGAGCTGCCCCTCGCACCGAGCGCGACCGAGACCTTGGCGATCGTCAGATCGTCGGGCGCCTCTACGACGTTGACGAAGTCGTAGGCACCGAGCGATGCCCATTGGTGGAGGATCTTTGCACCGAGCTCCTCGACGTCCCGGTTGACCTCTCGGACGCGGGACGGATTCGAGTTCAGGGTCTGCACACCCTTCTCGGTCAGGGTCGTCAGCATCAGGTAGAGCGCCATGGTTCCTCCTGGGGTCGGTTCGCGCTAGTGGGGTGTCCCGCAACGTCAGGCCCGAAATGATCGTTGCGGGACACCCACTCCACGGTGATTGGGGTAGTGCGGCGTCTCACAACAATGCTGTTTCCTGTTTAACGTTGTGAGACGCCGCGCTCGGAGCCTACTGTGCTGCGCCGTGCTCGGCACGACGTGTCGCGAGCCGCTCCTCGCGCGTCGTGCCCACCCGGGCGCGGAGGTCGACGAAGAGCAGCGCGGCACCGAGGAAGAGCACCGGCCCGAGCACCGTGTCCGCGAGAAAGATCGCAACGCGGAGCGTGTTGTCGGCCTGCTGCCGGAGGAGGAATCCCATCGCGAGCCGCACGATGCCGAACATGATCACGAGCGTTGCGAGTCCTGCGAGAGCGTGGACGAGGTCGGCGCGTGCAACCTCTATCGAGCGACGGACGGCGCCGAGCGGTGAGCGCTCCTCCATCACGATGGCCGGCACGGCATTGCCGAACAGCGCGAGCACGACGACGGCGGCCAGCGCAAACCATGGAAACAGGAACGCCGCGGGCAAGAAGACGACGGTTCCGACAAGGATCGCCATGACCCACGTTCTCGTGGACGGCCTCGTCTCACCGACAAGCGCCGCGCCAACCGCGAACGCCGCGCTGAAGAACGGTGCAGCAACGACGAGCACGACGATCCGCCCTACCAGGTCGAGACCGAACGACACCTGGTCGGCGACCGCGACGACGAGGCCGAGAGGTAGCGCAACCCAGAAGTGCCGTCCGTATACCTGCAGCGTCTCGGCGACCAACTGACCGACGGTGCGGGCGACCGGGGAGAGCGCGGCTGGGCGTTCACCGCTCGAGGACGGGTATCGCGGACGGGCCATCGAGCAAGACCGTACCGTCAGGGACGTGCGGCGGAGGCGATAGCCGCGACGAGCAGAGGCACGACGGCGCTGAGGGAGTCGATCGCGTCGTCGATCTGCCACTTGGTGCGATCCGACTCGCCGATCTCATTCGAGATAGCCCGCACCTCGAGCGCAGGCACGCCCGCGAGCGCCGACGCCCGGAGGACGCCGAAGCCCTCCATCGCCTCGACAGCGAGATCGCGATCGACACCACCGACGAGTGCGCTCGTCCCGATCGGGAGGACGAGGCCGTGAAGCGCGCTGCGGGCAGCGGCGAGGAGCCGTTCGTCCGGCATTACCCGATCGATCAGTCGGATCGCCGCCCCGAGATCGCAGTAGATCGCCTCGCTCCCGATCACGAGCGAGCCGACGGCGAGGCCACGGCCCCCGGCCACGCCGATGTTGAGCACCGCGCCAACCTCGCTCTGCGCGAGAACGCGTGCCGTCGCCGCCGCGGCCTCGATCGGCCCAACGCCGCAAACGAGGCCAACCTGCCCGCCGAGCTCGCGCTCCGTTGCAGCGACGAGAAGGACGTCAGGCATCGTCCGATCCTACGGGATCATGCGACGGGCTCGGCCGTGGCGACCGATACCACCTCGAACCTGATTGCCTCACCGTCGACGACGGCGCTCAACACCGTTCCGTCGCCGAATCGTCCCTCGAGCAGCTCGAGGGCGAGCGGGTTCTCGACCAGCCGCTGGATCGCACGCTTCAGCGGACGCGCGCCGAACGCCGGATCCCAACCGGTCTCGGCGATCAGCTCGACTGCTTCGGAAGAGAGCTCGAGCGTGATCTTCCGCTCGGCCAGCCGCCCGCGGAGCCGTTCCAGCTGGAGGCCGACGATTGCTGCGATCTGCTCGCGGTCGAGGGGAGCGAAGACGACGATCTCGTCCACCCGATTGACGAACTCGGGCCGGAAGTGCTCGAGCAGTTGCACATCCGAGCGCAGGTTCGAGGTCATGATCACGACGGTGTTTCGGAAGTCGACGGTCCGCCCCTGGCCGTCGGTGAGGCGGCCATCGTCGAGCAACTGGAGGAGGACGTTGAACACGTCCGCGTGTGCCTTCTCGATCTCGTCGAGCAGGATCACGCAATACGGCCGTCGCCGTACGGCCTCGGTGAGCTGACCACCCTCGTCGTACCCGACGTAGCCGGGAGGTGCGCCGACAAGGCGCGAGACCGTGTGCTTCTCCATGTACTCGGACATGTCGAGCCGGACGATCGCGCGCTCATCGTCGAACATGAACTCCGCGAGCGCCTTCGCAAGCTCGGTCTTCCCGACGCCCGTCGGGCCTAGAAAGATGAACGAGCCGATCGGGCGGTTCGGATCCTGGAGGCCGGAACGCGCGCGACGGAGCGCGTTCGAGACCGCGTCGATCGCGGCTTCCTGGCCGACGACGCGATTGTGCAGCCGCGCCTCCATGTGCACGAGCTTCTGTACCTCTCCCTCGAGGAGCCTGTCGACCGGAATCTTCGTCCAGGCCGCAACGACGGCAGCGATATCGTCCTCGTCAACCTCTTCCTTCACCATGGGCTCCGTCGCAGTCGCTGCCTCTCCACGAACCGTGAGCTCCAGCTCGAGCGCTGGCAGCAAGCCGTAGCGGATCTCTGCGACCCGCTGAAGGTCGCCGTGACGCTCTGCCCGCTCGGCTTCCATGCGGAGATCGTCGATCTCCCGGGTAATCTCCTTGACGCGATCGAGGATGTCCTTCTCCCCCGCCCAGCGCGCCGCGAGCTCGTCACGGCGGGTCTTCGCCTCCGCGAGCTCACGCTCCAACGGCTCTCGCGCCGCGGGCGTCTCCTTTGCCATCGCCGTCAGCTCGATCTCGAGCTGGGTGACGCGGCGCTCCGCCTCGTCGAGCTCGACCGGCGAGCTGTCGATCTCCATGCGAAGCCGCGACGCAGCCTCGTCGACGAGATCGATCGCCTTGTCGGGCAGGAACCGATCCGTGATGTACCGCTCCGACATGACCGCCGCCGCATTGAGCGCGGCGTCGCGGATTCGCACGCCGTGGTGCGCCTCGTAGCGCTCCTTCAACCCCCGCAGGATCGCGATCGTGTCGGCCACGGAAGGCTCGCCGACGAGGACTGGCTGGAAGCGCCGCTCGAGTGCCGGGTCCTTCTCGATGTGCTTGCGATACTCGTCGAGCGTCGTCGCGCCGACGGCCCGCAGCTCGCCGCGCGCGAGCATCGGCTTGAGCAGGTTGCCTGCCGAGACCGCACCCTCGGCCGCGCCAGCACCGACGATCGTGTGGAGCTCGTCGATGAAGAGGACGATTGCTCCCTCGGCTGCCGTGATCTCGGCAAGGACGGCCTTCAGTCGCTCCTCGAACTCACCGCGGTACTTTGCGCCGGCGATCAGCGCACCGACATCGAGCGCCCAGACGCGCTTGCCCTTCAGGCCCTCGGGCACGTCACCGGCGACGATGCGCTGGGCGAGACCCTCGGCGATTGCCGTCTTACCGACGCCCGGCTCGCCGATCAGTACGGGGTTGTTCTTCGTTCGCCGCGAAAGCACCTGAATCGTCCGCCGGATCTCCTCGTCGCGGCCGATCACCGGGTCGAGCTTCCCCGCCTCGGCGGCGGCGGTGAGGTCACGCCCGAACTTCGTCAACGCCTCGTAGGTTCCCTCGGGATCCTGGGTCGTCACGCGCTGCCCTCCGCGCACCTCCTTGAGGGCGCCGAGCAACGCGTCCCGCGGGACGAGGTCGAGGGCGAGAACGAGGTGCTCGACGGAGACGAAATCGTCGTCGAGCTTCCGCGCCTCCTCGAAGGCGTCGTCGAGCGCCTTGCGGAACGAGGCACCCGCCTGCGGCTGTGCGTTCGAGCCGGAGACCGCCGGCAGTGCGCGAATCCGCGCCTCGGTCTCGGCCAGGATCGCGCCCGGATCAGCACCGGCACGCTGCACGAGGGTGCGTGGCAACTCCTGCTCGAGGAGCGCGACAGACATATGATCCCGGGTGAGCTCGGGGTTGCCTGCCTGCCGCGCGATCTCCTGCGCGCGGGCGACTGCTTCTCCGGACTTGATCGTCAGCTTGTTGAAATCCATGGGTACTCCTTTGCCGCGGGAGAGGCGGGCCTCGCCTCTACGGGTTTCGTGCGGGTGGTTGTGGTCGGTAGAGCACGACCTCGCGCCGGTACTGGCGGTGGGTCTCGTGAATCTCGGTTCGCAACTGTGCCTCGAGGTGCTCCATCCGACTCCGGAGGCGACGCAGCTCGTCCTCGAGTCGGAGGACGTGCTCGACGCCCGCCAGGTTGAGCCCGAGCTTCGTCGTCAGTTGCTGAATCAGCTGCAGGCGCTGCACGTCCTCGTCGGAGTACAGCCTCGTCCCGCCTGGCGTTCGTCCAGGGTTCACGAGGCCCTTCGCCTCGTAGGCGCGAAGTGTCTGCGGGTGCATTCCCGCGAGCTCGGCGGCGACCGAGATCATGTATCGGGGCTGGCCACTCACTCGATGAACGCCCGGTCGCGGGGCCGTTCGCGCAGCACCTTGTCGTAGCCCTCGAGCGCCTCCTTCTCGGCCTTCGTCAGCTTCTGTGGGATCGTAATGCGGATTCGAGCGAGGAGATCGCCCTTCCCGCCACCCTTCAGCTTCGGAGCCCCCCTGCCCTTGACGCGCAGGAGTTTGCCGCTCTCGGTGCCGGCCGGGACCTTGAGGTTGACGGGTCCTGCCGGCGTCGGGATCTCGACCGTCGCGCCGATCACGGCCTCGGGATAGGTGATCGGCACCTCAAGCACGAGGTCGGCGTCACGCCGTTCGTAGAGCGTGGAGGGAACGACGGAGACGACGACGAACAGATCGCCAGCCGGGCCGCCGTTTGCGCCGGGCTCTCCCTTGCCCCTCAGTCGCACCTTCGTCCCGTCCTTCGCGCCCGCGGGGATCTTGACGGCGTAGCGCTTCGTCACGCGCTCGCGGCCGGCGCCACGACAGGTCTCGCACGGCTTCTCGACGATGACGCCGTTCCCGCGACAGCGCGGACAGGGCTGCGAGAGTGCGAAGAGGCCATGCGAGTCGGATACGGTGCCCGACCCGTTGCACTGCGGACACGTGACAGGCGATGTGCCGGGCTCGGCACCGGTGCCGTGACACGTATGACATGCCGCGTCGACCTCGACGGGCACCCTGACCTGGGCGCCCGAAAGCGCGTCCTCGAAGGGAAGACGAACATGGGACTCGAGATCGGCCCCGCGCTCCGGCTGCGGCCGCCCTCTCCGTCCCCCGCCTCCGCCTCCGCGGCCGAAGATGCCTCCGAACTGTCCGAGCAGGTCGGAGAGGTCGACATTCTCGTAGCCGAACCCGCCCGGGCCAGGGCCGCCGCCTCTCGGCCCCGCCGAGCCGAAGGTGTCGTACTGCTTGCGCTTCTCGGCGTCCGAGAGCGTGTCGTACGCACCCTGGATCTCCTTGAAACGCTCCTCGGCCGCAGCATCACCCTGATTCGCATCGGGGTGATTCTCTCGGGCGAGCTTGCGGTATGCCTTCTTGATCTCGTCGTTCGATGCCGTCTTCGTGACGCCGAGCACCTCGTACGGGCTGCGGGCCATTAGTGGTCTCTCCGGGCATCTCGGGGCCTGCTCGCCGGCGAAAACCGAGCAGGCCGAGGACGCAGGGAGCTCCCATACCGGCATGTACGGGTGCGACCGAGGACGAAGGCATGCGAAGCGTTTGCAGCCACGCGAAGGGGTGGCGAGATGCCCGGGGAGGCCACTATTACTCGGCCACGATCACACGAGCGGGGCGAAGCACAGCATCTCCGAGCCGATAGCCCCGCTGGACGACCTGGACGATCGAGCCGCTCTCGACGCCCTCGACGGACTGTGCGAGCAGCGCTTCGTGGACATGCGGGTCGAACGCGCCCTCGGCCTCGATCTCGACGAGCCCCTCGGAGGCAAGTGCAGCCGCGAGCGCCAACTTCGTCATCTCGACGCCCTCGATCACCTTCGCTTCCTCGTGGTCTGCAGCAGCCGCGAGCGCGCGCTCGAGGTCATCGAGCACAGGCAGGAGCTTTGCGACGAGCCGCTCGGCCCCGCGGGCAGCGAACTCCTGCTGCTGGCGCTGGGCGCGCTTGCGGTAGTTGTCGAAGTCCGCCTGCGTCCGCTGCCAGCCGGCGAGGTACTCGTCGCGCTTCACCTCGGCCGCCGCCAGCGGGTCGAGCGCAGGCGCGGTGTCCTCGGCCGCGCCTGCCCCCGCATCGGCGTCTGCGGCCGAGGCTTCAGCCTCGTCCCAGGACTCCTGGATTTCGATGTGGAGCTCGTCGCTCACGCCTTCGCCGCAGTCTCGTCGTCCGCAGTCTCGTCGTCCGCAGTCTCGTCATCGGCGGTCCCGTCGTCCTCGATCACCTCGAAGTCGGCGTCCTCGACGATCTCGTCGTCGGCGGCCGACGACGCGTCAGCATCGCCGGCACCGGGAGCCGACGCCGCCTGAGCGTCCGCGTAGAGCGCCTGCGCGAGCGGCTGGGCGGCCTCGTTGAGCGCCTCCGTCTTCTCGCGGATCGTCCCGAGGTCGCCGCTCTCGAGCACCTGCTTCAGCTCCATGATCCGGCCTTCCAGGGTTGCTGCGTCGGCCGCCTCGAGCTTGTCGCGATGCTCCTCGAGCGACTTCTCTGTCTGGTAGGTGAGCGTCTCCGCCATGTTCTTCGCATCGGCGAGCTCGCGCAGCGTGTGAGCCTCCTCGGCGTGCGCCTCGGCGTCCTTCACCATCTGCTGCACCTCCTCCTCCGAGAGTCCCGAGCCGCCCTCGATCTTGATCTGCTGCTCGTTGCCCGTACCGGTGTCCTTGGCTGCAACGTGGATGATCCCGTTCGCATCGATGTCGAAGGAGACCTCGATCTGCGGCATCCCGCGCATCGCGGAGGCGATCCCGACGAGCTGGAACTTGCCGAGAGTCTTGTTGAAGCCCGCCATCTCCGACTCGCCCTGGAGCACGTGGATCTCGACCGACGGCTGGTTGTCCTCAGCTGTCGTGAAGGTCTCGGACTTGCGGGTCGGGATGGTCGTGTTGCGCTCGATGAGCTTCGTCATCACGCCACCCTTGGTCTCGATTCCGAGCGAGAGCGGTGTGACGTCGAGCAGGAGCACGTCCTTGACCTCGCCCTTCAGGACCCCGCCCTGGATCGCAGCACCGATCGCCACCACCTCATCGGGGTTGACGCCCTTGTGGGGCTCCTTGCCGAGCAACTCGGTCACGCGCTCCTGCACCGCCGGCATGCGGGTCATGCCGCCGACGAGGACGACGTGGTCGATTCCGGAGGCGTCGATCCCCGCGTCCACGAGGGCCTGCTTCGTGGGGCCGACCGTCCGAGCGACGAGGGCGCTCGTCAGCTCGGTCAGCTTCGCCCGCGTCAGGGTCAGGTCGAGATGCTTCGGGCCCTCGGCGGTAGCAGTGACGAACGGCAGGTTGATCTGCGTCGTCATCGTGGAGCTGAGCTCGATCTTTGCCTTCTCGGCGGCCTCGTAGAGCCGCTGCAGCGCCATCTTGTCGGCGGCGAGATCGATGCCCTGATCCTTCTTGAACTCGGCTGTCATCCAGTCGACGATCACCTTGTCGAAGTTGTCGCCGCCGAGGTGGTTGTCACCGTTCGTCGACTTGACCTCGAAGACGCCGTCGCCGAGCTCGAGCACCGAGACGTCGAACGTGCCGCCGCCGAGGTCGAAGACGAGAATCGTCTGATCGGCGCCTTCCTTGTCGAGCCCGTACGCGAGCGCGGCGGCGGTGGGCTCGTTGATGATGCGGACGATGTTGAGGCCGGCGATCTTGCCGGCGTCCTTCGTCGCCTCGCGCTGCGCGTTGTTGAAATACGCGGGCACCGTGACGACGACGTCCGTGATCGGCTCGCCGAGGAACGCCTCGGCGTCGGTCTTCAGCTTCTGCAGGATCATCGCGCTGATCTCCGGCGGGGCCGACTGCTTGCCGTCTGCGACGACACGCGCGTCACCGTTCTCGCCCTCGACGACCTCGTAGGGGACGATCGTCATCTCGTCCGAGACCTCGTCCCACTTGCGCCCCATGAAGCGCTTGATCGAGGAGATCGTGTTCTGCGGGTTCGTGACC